>CAUULA010000083.1:0-11631 GCA_963545855.1 uncultured Prevotella sp. | reverse complement strand
TACGAGATGTCGTCGAGTCTCGTGGGCTCGGAGATGTGTATAAGAGACAGATTATGAGTCGTTCACTTAAAAAAGGTCCATATATCAATGTATCACTCGAGAAGAAGATTCTCGCTATGAACGAGAGTGGTAAAAAGAGTGTCGTTAAGACATGGGCCAGAGCATCAATGATTTCCCCGGAATTCGTGGGACATACTGTTGCTGTTCATAACGGAAATAAATTTATCCCTGTTTACATTACAGAGAATATGGTAGGACACAAGCTTGGAGAGTTTTCTCCGACTCGTCGTTTCGGTGGCCACTCTGGTAATAGAAAGTGATAGGGCAAACCATTTAAAAAGTAAAAATAATAATGGGAGCAAGAAAACATATAGCAGCTGAAAGAATAAAGGAAGCTCGCAAGAATTTGTACTTCGCAAAGCTCAATGGCATTCCTTCCTCTCCACGCAAGATGCGCTATGTAGTCGACATGATTCGTGGTATGGAAGTAAACCGTGCTCTCGGAGTACTGAAGTTCTCTAAAAAGCATGCTGCCGCAGATGTTGAGAAACTACTGCGCTCGGCTATTGCAAACTGGGAGACTAAAAATGACCGTAAGGCAGAAGACGGCGAACTCTATGTAAGCAGAGTCTTCGTTGATGAAGGCGTTACAATGAAACGAATGAGACCAGCACCGCAGGGTCGTGGTTACAGAATCCGTAAGCGTTCTAACCATGTTACTTTGTTTGTTGATGCCAAAACTAATGACGAAAAATAAGAAATAGCATGGGACAGAAAGTTAATCCAATAAGCAACCGACTTGGTATTATTCGTGGTTGGGAATCTAATTGGTTTGGTGGCAAAGACTTTGGGGAGAACCTGGTAGAAGACCAGAAAATCCGTAAGTATCTTAATGAGCGTTTGGCTAAGGCCAGTGTCTCAAGGATTGTCATCGAGCGTACATTGAAACTCGTTACCATTACTATTTGTACAGCCCGTCCGGGTATCGTCATAGGTAAAGGGGGGGCTGATGTCGATAAATTAAAGGAAGAGTTGAAGAAACTCTATAAGAAAGACATTCAGATTAATATATTTGAAGTAAAGAAACCAGAGCTTGACGCAACGATTGTAGCAAACAATGTCGCTCGTCAGATTGAGGGTAAGATTGCTTACCGTCGTGCTATCAAGATGGCAATTCAGAATACGATGCGCGCAGGGGCGGAAGGTATCAAGATTCAAATTTCAGGTCGTCTGAATGGTGCTGAGATTGCACGCAGCGAGATGTACAAGGAGGGACGCACGCCTCTTCATACATTCCGTGCAGATATAGATTACTGTCACGCAGAAGCCTTGACAAAGGTGGGCTTGCTGGGTATTAAAGTATGGATTTGCCGTGGCGAGGTTTACGGAAAGCAGGATCTTACACCTAATTTTACTCAGGAAAAGCAGAGCGCTGGCCGTCCTAACAATAGTGGTCGTGGTCGCGGTAATCGTAGAAGAAACAATAACAATCGCTAAAAGTAGAAGCTATCATGTTACAGCCAAAAAGAGTAAAATATAGAAGGCCTCAAGATGGTCGTGGCAAAAAAGGCAACGCCCACAGAGGGACACAGCTGGCATTCGGTTCATTTGGAATCAAGACCCTTGAGCCCAAATGGATTGATAGTCGCCAGATAGAGGCAGCTCGTGTAGCTGTAAACCGCTACATGAACCGTGAAGGTCAAGTGTGGATCCGTATATTCCCAGACAAGCCAATCACCCGTAAGCCAGCCGATGTCCGAATGGGTAAAGGTAAGGGTGATCCTGCAGGATGGGTAGCACCTGTTACGCCGGGTCGCATCCTCTTTGAAGTAGAAGGCGTTTCTTTTGATGTGGCTAAAGAGGCCCTTCGTCTTGCCGCACAGAAACTGCCTGTTAAGACAAAATTTGTTGTTAGACGCGATTACGATAAAAACGCTTAAACTATGAAGATTAAAGAAATAAGAGAACTCACCGATAAAGAACTGCGTGAGAAACTGGAAATTGCAGTGGCTGATTTGCATCAGAAGAAACTGAATCATAGCATCACTCCTCTTGAGAATCCATCACAGATTAAGACCGTTCGTCGCGATATAGCACGCATGAAGACAGAACTTCGTCAAAGAGAACTTAATAAATAACAGTGGTCCAGATGGAAACAAGAAATTTAAGAAAAGTAAGACAGGGTGTCGTTATCAGTAATAAAATGGACAAAACCATTGTTATTGCAGCTAAGTTTAAAGAGAAGCACCCTATTTATGGTAAGTTTGTCCAGAAAACAAAGAAGTACCATGCGCATGACGAGAAAAATGAGGCTAATGTAGGCGATACAGTGCAGATCATGGAGACTCGTCCTCTATCTAAGACAAAGAGATGGAGATTAGTACAAATTGTTGAAAAAGCTAAGTAATTATGATACAAGCAGAATCAAGACTTACAGTATGTGATAACAGCGGCGCACGCGAGGCTCTTTGCATCCGTGTACTTGGTGGTACGCGCCGTCGTTATGCAAGTGTCGGTGATGTTATTGTTGTTGCTGTAAAGAATGTTATCCCGGCAAGTGAATTGAAAAAAGGTGCAGTATCTAAGGCTTTGATTGTTCGTACAAAGAAAGAGATTCGTCGTGCAGATGGTTCTTACATCCGCTTTGACGACAACGCTTGTGTATTGCTGAACAATGCCGGCGAGCTTCGTGGCAGCCGTATCTTCGGCCCTGTGGCTCGTGAGTTGCGTGCGGTTAATATGAAAGTCGTTTCTTTGGCACCTGAAGTTCTTTAAATAATTAAAAGAAAGAGTAATGGGTAAATTACATATTAAAAAAGGTGACATGGTTCTCGTCCTTACGGGAAAAGACAAGGATGTCAGGAAGTCTAATGGCAAGTATCCTGCACCCCACAAGGTGCTGAAGGTGCTTGTTGATAAAGAGCGCGCAATAGTGGAAGGTGTTAACATTGTATCTAAAAGTACAAAGCCTTCAGCAAAGAATCCTCAGGGAGGCATTATAAAGCAGGAAGCTTCGATTCATATTTCAAATCTGAGTCTGGTAGATCCTAAGACTGGCGAGCCTACCCGTATCGCAATCAAGCGTGAAGGAAAGAAAGTTACTCGTATAGCTAAAAAATCAGGGGAGGAAATTAAGTAATGAATACAGCAGAGTTAAAGAAAGTTTACAAGGAGGCTATAGCTCCTGAGCTTCAGAAGCAGTTTAACTATACCTCTACTATGCAGGTTCCCACCTTGAAGAAGATTGTTATCAATCAGGGTCTGGGCGATGCAACTCAGGATAAGAAGATCATAGATGTCGCAATCAATGAGATTACGGCTATCACAGGTCAAAAGGCTGTTGCGACATACTCAAAGAAAGATATAGCGAATTTCAAACTTCGCAAGAAGATGCCAATCGGCGTTATGGTTACATTGCGCCGTGAGCGTATGTATGAGTTCTTGGAGAAACTTATTCGTGTCGCTTTGCCTCGTATCCGCGACTTTAAAGGTATTGAAAGCAAGTTCGACGGTCGCGGCAACTATACTCTCGGTATTACCGAGCAAATAATCTTTCCAGAGATTAATATTGATCAGGTAGATCGCATTCAAGGTATGAACATTACCTTTGTAACATCTGCTAAGACAGACGAAGAAGGGTATGCTCTGCTTAAGGCATTTGGTCTTCCTTTCAAGAACGCTAAAAACGATTAAGAAATATGGCAAAAGAATCAATGAAAGCTCGTGAGGTTAAGCGTGCAAAGCTTGTTGCTCAGTATGCAGAAAAGCGTGCGGCCTTGAAAAAGATCGTCGCTACGGCTCAGGATCCTGCAGAAGCTTATGAAGCAGCTCGTAAACTTCAAGCTATTCCAAAGAATGCGAACCCAATCCGTCTTCACAACCGTTGCAAGATAACAGGCCGTCCAAAGGGGTATATCCGTCAGTTCGGTCTTTCTCGTATCCAGTTCCGTGAAATGGCTTCTGCAGGCCTCATTCCTGGAGTAAAGAAGGCAAGCTGGTAAGTAAGAAGGTATTTTTTTTTAATATTGTCGGGGTAGGCCCGATTAATTAAACATTTATTTTTATGACAGATCCAATAGCAGATTATCTGACAAGACTCAGAAATGCAATCATGGCTCATCACCGTGTTGTAGAGGTTCCTGCGTCTAACATGAAGAAGTCTATTACAAAGATTCTCTTCGAGAAAGGCTATATCTTGAACTATAAGTTCATCGAAGATGGCCCTCAGGGAACCATCAAGGTTGCCTTGAAGTATGACCCGCAAACAAAGCAAAACGCAATCAAGAGCTTGAAGCGCGTGTCAACACCAGGTCTCCGTAAGTATACTGGTTACAAAGATATGCCAAGAGTTATTAATGGATTAGGTATTGCAATTATATCTACATCTCAAGGTGTTATGACTGACAAAGAAGCTGCCGAACAGAAAATTGGTGGTGAAGTTCTTTGCTACATTTATTAATTGGAGGATTGAATATGTCAAGAATAGGAAAATTGCCAATTAGTATTCCATCAGGAGTTACGGTTAATTTCGATGAGAAGTCGAATGTAGTTACAGTCAAAGGTCCCAAAGGTGAATTGTTCCAGAGAATCGACCCATCTATCAAGTTTAAGAATGAGAGTGGTGAGATTACCTTTGAAATTGACGAGAATAGTTCGGTAGATACAAAACAGAAGCAGGCATTCCATGGTCTGTATCGTTCTCTTGTAAACAACATGGTTATTGGAGTGAGTGAGGGCTACAAGAAGACAATGGAGCTCGTCGGTGTGGGTTATCGCGTTTCTAATCAGGGCAACCTAGTAGAGTTCTCCCTTGGCTATACTCATCCGATATTCATCCAACTTCCTAAGGAGGTTAAGGTCGAGACAAAGTCTGAAAGAAATCAGAATCCTATTATAACTTTGGAGTCTTGCGACAAACAATTGCTAGGACTCATTTGTGCAAAAATTCGTTCTTTCCGCAAACCTGAGCCCTATAAAGGAAAGGGTATCTTATTCCAGGGTGAGGTTATTCGCAGAAAGTCAGGAAAGACAGCTGCAGCTAAGTAATTTTAATTGATTTTACGATTATGACAATAAAGAAAGTTGAAAGACGAATTAAGATAAAGTTCCGTATTCGTAAGAGTGTAAAAGGAACGGGCGAGCGTCCTCGTCTTAGCGTTTTCCGCTCAAACAAGCAGATTTATGCTCAGATTATTAATGATTTGACAGGTAGAACCCTTGCCTCCGCATCATCTCTGGGACTTGAAAAGTTGCCAAAGACCGAACAGGCAAAGAGAGTTGGTGCTCTTGTGGCAGAAAGGGCAAAGGCAGCTGGGATTGAGGCAGTAGTTTTTGATCGTAATGGTTATCTGTATCACGGCCGTGTGCAGGCTTTGGCTGAAGGGGCTCGTGAAGGAGGTCTTAATTTCTAAACGATTATGGCAATGAATAGAGTAAAAGTAAATAGCGACATCGAACTGAAAGATCGTTTGGTTGCTATCAACCGTGTAACAAAGGTTACAAAGGGTGGTCGTACGATGCGTTTCGCTGCCATCGTCGTTGTAGGTGACGGTAACGGAGTTATTGGCTGGGGACTCGGCAAGGCAGGCGAAGTTACTGCTGCTATCCAGAAGGGTACAGAGTCTGCTAAGAAAAACCTTGTCAAGGTTCCTGTCATCAATGGAACAGTTCCTCATGAAATTGAAGCTAAGTTTGCTGGGGCTCGGGTGCTTCTCAAACCTGCCGCTACAGGTACGGGTTTGAAGGCCGGAGGTGCTATGCGTGCAGTCTTGGATAGCGTTGGCATTACAGATGTCATAGCTAAGTCCAAGGGCTCCTCGAACGCCCATAACTTGGTGAAGGCTACGATTCTCGCTCTTAGTGAGATGCGTGATGCCTACACCGTAGCTCGTGATCGCAGTATTGCAATGAATAGAGTATTTAATGGTTAATATTAGGAGATATAACTATGGCAACAATTAAGATCAAGCAGATTAAGAGTCGTATCGGAGCTCCGATAGATCAGAAGAGAACTCTTCTTTCCCTGGGCCTCCATAAGATCTCTCAGGTTGTTGAGGTAGAGGATACTCCAAGCAGCCGCGGTATGATTCGCAAGGTTCATCACTTGGTAGAAGTAGTTAAATAATTTTTCAAATTCAGATGCAAATATGAAATTAAATAATTTAAAGCCAGCCGCAGGCTCAACACATTCTCGCCGTCGTATCGGTCGTGGTCCAGGTTCTGGCCTGGGCGGTACTTCAACACGCGGTCACAAGGGTGCAAAGTCTCGCTCTGGCTATAAGAGGAAGATTGGTTTTGAAGGGGGGCAGATGCCCTTGCAGCGCCGTGTCCCGAAGTTTGGTTTCAAGAATATCAACCATAAGGAGTATCTTGCTATCAACCTGTCAACCCTTCAGTCCCTCGCTGAGACAAGAAATCTTACAAAGATTGGAATTGCAGAATTCAAGCAAGCAGGTCTTACCAATGGTAAGGAGCTTGTAAAGATTCTTGGCAATGGTGAGTTGAAGGTAAAAATTGAAGTAGAAGCAAATGCGTTCTCTAAGACGGCCGAAGAAGCTATCAAGGCTGTTGGCGGAACCGCAACTATTATCTAAGTAGATGAAAAAGTTTATTGAGACACTAAAGAACTGTTGGAAGATAGAGGATTTGCGCCAGCGTCTCCTCATAACTCTTCTGTTTACGGCTATTTACCGTTTTGGCTCGTTTGTAGTACTTCCAGGTATCAATCCGGGCATGTTACAGAAACTTCAGTCGCAAACCTCTGGCGGCCTTATGTCGCTGTTGGACATGTTCTCTGGTGGTGCATTTTCGAATGCGTCAATCTTTGCACTCGGAATCATGCCTTACATCTCTGCTTCCATCGTTATGCAGCTTCTTGCTGTCGCTGTTCCTTATTTTCAGAAAATGCAGCGCGAAGGCGAGAGTGGTCGCAAGAAAATCAACTGGTATACTCGTATCCTGACGGTAATCATCTTGGTGTTTCAGGCTCCGAGTTACCTCATCAACTTACGAATGCAGGCAGGTCAGGCTCTGGCTTCCGGCATTTCATGGTCGGTGTTCATGATTCCGGCAACCATTATTCTTGCAGCAGGGAGTATGTTTATCCTGTGGCTGGGTGAGCGCATTACGGACAAGGGAGTTGGGAATGGAATCTCCTTGATTATTGCAATTGGTATTATCGCCCGTCTTCCTCAGGCATTTGTCCAAGAGGTAGGGTCCCGCTTTACAGCGATTAGTGGTGGTGGCCTTGTTATGTTCATCGTTGAGATTCTGATTCTTTATGCGGTGGTTTGTCTGTCAATCCTGTTGGTACAAGGAACCCGCAAAATACCAGTACAGTATGCAAAACGACTTGTTGGTAATAAGCAGTTTGGTGGGGCTCGTCAGTATATTCCCCTGAAATTGTTTGCTGCTAATGTGATGCCTATCATCTTTGCCCAGGCTTTGATGTTTATTCCTTTAGCGGTCGTACAGTATCAGAGTGAGAATGCTAGCTGGTTGGTTCAGAATCTGATGAATACACGCAGTTTGCTGTATAATGTGATTTATGTGATCTTGGTTATCGCTTTCACATACTTCTATACGGCAATCACCCTGAATCCGACTCAGATGGCTGAAGACATGAAACGCAATAACGGCTTTATTCCCGGTATCAAACCGGGTAAGGATACTGCAGAGTATATCGATACCATCATGTCTCGTATTACTTTGCCGGGCTCTTTGCTTATCGCCTTTGTGGCCATCATGCCTGCGCTCACAAGCTTCCTTAATGTTCAGCAGGAGTTCTCACAGTTCTTCGGAGGAACTTCCCTCTTAATCCTCGTTGGTGTTGTTATCGATACGCTTCAGCAGGTTGAGAGTCATCTCCTAATGCGTCATTATGATGGATTGTTGAATTCCGGCCATACTCGTCAAGGAACTGTATCAGCCTATTAATCAGAGATATCGTAATGGAGATATTTCTGAAGACGGAAGATGAAATCAACCTGATGCGCAGGGCGAACCAACTTGTTGGGGCGACTCTTGCAGAATTGGGTAAGCATATTAAACCAGGTGTTTCCACCCTCCAATTGGACAAGATTGCAGAGGAATTCATCAGAGATCATGGGGCTATCCCTACTTTCAAGGGTTTCCCTAATCCTTTTGGAGGGCCGTTTCCAGGCAATATTTGCACTTCGGTGAACAGTATAGTTGTACATGGAATACCAGATGAGAAGACCGTCCTTAGGGACGGAGACATTGTCTCAATTGATTGCGGGACACTTCTTGACGGTTATAATGGCGACAGTTGCTATACCTTTTGCGTAGGGGAGGTTGCTCCAGAAGTGAAGCATTTACTGAAAACTACCAAGGAGTCTTTATATCTCGGTATAGAGCAGGCGGTAGCTGGAAAGCATCTTGGCGATATAGGCGCAGCCGTCCAGGAACACTGTGAGAATGGGGGATACGGTGTAGTCCGTGAACTCACTGGGCATGGAATTGGCAAGGAAATGCACGAAAAGCCACAGGTTCCAAACTATGGACATCGTGGTAATGGTATACTGTTAAGAGCTGGTATGTGCATTGCCATTGAGCCTATGATTACGATGGGCGACCGACAAATTTGGTTACTGCCGGATAAATGGGGGATTATAACCCGCGACGGAAAACCCGCTGCTCATTTTGAGCATACGATTGCAATTCGTGAGGGTAAGGCTGAGATTTTGTCTACATTTGAGGAAATAGAAAAAATAGAAGGAGATATTTATTAAGATATGGCAAAACAGTCTGCGATAGAGCAAGATGGAATCATCGTTGAAAGCTTGTCTAATGCGATGTTCAGAGTGGAACTAGAGAATGGTGTACAGATAATTGCGCACATCTCAGGCAAGATGAGAATGCATTATATAAAAATTCTTCCTGGTGATAAGGTGAAAGTGGAAATGAGTCCATATGACCTGACAAAAGGCAGAATCGTTTTCAGATACAAGTAACAATATAAAGATATGAAGACTAGAGCATCATTAAAGAAGCGTACCCCCGACTGCAAAATCGTTCGTCGCAAGGGTCGTCTGTTTGTTATCAACAAAAAGAACCCCAAGTACAAGACGCGCCAGGGTTAATGTTAAAGAACTGTAAATGTGCTCATAATTGCAGAATTATGGGTATCTTTGCATACTTTTAGCAAAATTCAGAACAAATTTATTATTATTTATTTTACAAATGGCAATAAGAATTGTTGGAGTAGATTTGCCCCAGAATAAGCGTGGCGAAATCGCATTGACCTATATCTATGGTATTGGTCGAAGTAGTTCAGCAAAGATATTGGACAAGGCCGGTGTAAGCCGCGACCTGAAGGTCAGTGAGTGGTCTGACGATCAGGCAGCCAAGATCCGTGAGATTATCGGTGCTGAATTCAAAGTAGAAGGTGATCTCCGTTCGGAGATTCAGATGAGCATTAAGCGCCTGATGGATATCGGTTGCTATCGTGGAGTTAGACATCGTAATGGTCTTCCGGTTCGCGGACAGAGCACAAAGAATAACGCTCGTACTCGTAAGGGTAAGAAGAAGACTGTTGCTAACAAGAAGAAGGCTACTAAGTAATTTTGAAGGAGGAAATTAATTATGGCAAAAAATCAGAAAGCAACATCTAAGAAAAAAAATGTAAGAGTTGACGCAATGGGTCAGCTCCATGTACATAGTTCTTTTAACAACATTATTGTGTCCCTTGCCAACTCGGAGGGTCAGGTCATTTCTTGGTCTTCTGCCGGCAAGATGGGATTCCGTGGCTCCAAGAAGAATACTCCTTATGCAGCCCAGATGGCGGCAGAGGATTGCGCAAAGGTAGCCTACGACCTTGGTCTTCGCAAGGTCAAGGCCTATGTCAAGGGACCGGGCAATGGCCGTGAGAGTGCTATTCGTGCCGTTCATGGCGCGGGTATCGAGGTTATCGAAATCATCGATGTAACACCGTTACCGCACAATGGATGCCGCCCTCCGAAGCGTCGCCGCGTATAATTCAGTATAGAGTTGATAGTTAAGAGTTGAAGGTTGGCTCTTGCAGAATTTAAAATTTAAAAAGAACATTTATAATATTATGGCTAAGTATATAGGTCCGAAATCTAAAATTGCACGCCGATTTGGAGAACCCATCTTTGGTGCTGACAAAGTTTTGTCCAAGAGAAACTTCCCTCCTGGACAGCATGGCAATAACCGTCGCAGAAAAATGTCTGAGTATGGTGTCATGTTGGCAGAGAAGCAGAAAGCCAAGTACACTTACGGTGTGCTTGAACGCCAGTTCCGTAATATGTTTGACAAGGCAGCTAAGGCCAGCGGTATCACGGGTGAGATTCTCCTTCAGAGTCTTGAGTGTCGTCTCGACAATGTTGTGTTCCGTATGGGTATTGCCCCAACTCGTGCAGCGGCTCGTCAGCTTGTGGGACACAAGCACATTGTTGTCGATGGCAAGGTTGTAGGTATTCCTTCTTTTGCTGTCAAGCCTGGTCAGATAGTAGGCGTTCGCGAGAAGGCTAAGTCCCTTGAGGTTATTGAGGCATCCCTTGCTGGCTTCAACCACAGCAAGTATCCTTGGATCGAGTGGGATGAGAATTCTAAGAGTGGCAAGTTCCTACATAAGCCAGAGCGTGCCGATATCCCTGAGAATATAAAGGAGCAGTTAATCGTTGAGTTGTACTCTAAAGCTTAAATTATTAAATTAATGGCAATATTAGCATTTCAAAAACCCGATAAAGTAGTGATGCTGGAGGCGAACGACCATTTCGGCAAGTTCGAGTTCCGCCCTCTTGAGCCAGGCTTCGGCGTAACCATTGGTAACGCCCTCCGCCGCATTCTCCTCTCATCACTCGAGGGCTTTGCCATCAACACCATTCGTATCGGTGGCGTTGAGCATGAGTTCTCGTCAGTGCCTGGTGTAAAGGAGGATGTTACTAACATCATCTTGAATCTCAAGCAAATTCGATTCAAGCAAGTAGTAGAAGAATTCGAGAATGAGAAAGTTAGTATCACCGTGGAGAACACGACAGAGTTCAAGGCGGGTGATATTGGAAAGTATTTGACTGGATTTGAAGTGTTAAACCCTGATTTGGTGATTTGTCATTTAGATGCAAAAGCTTCAATGCAGATAGATCTCACCATCAACAAAGGCCGCGGATATGTGCCGGCAGATGAGAATCGTGAGTTCTGCACTGATGTCAATGTGCTCCCAATCGATTCAATTTACACCCCGATTCGTAATGTGAAGTATTCAGTTGAGCCATATCGTGTCGAGCAGAAGACCGACTATGACAAGCTGGTTATTGAAGTTACGACAGATGGTTCCATCGCTCCAAAGGATGCGCTGAAAGAGGCTGCTAAGATTCTTATCTATCACTTCATGCTGTTCTCTGACGAGGAGATTACTCTTGAAAATCCAGATCAGGATGGCAACAAGGAGTTTGATGAGGAAGTACTGCACATGCGCCAGCTCCTGAAGACTAAGTTGGTTGACATGAATCTCAGCGTTCGTGCCCTCAACTGTCTGAAGGCTGCTGATGTAGAGACCCTCGGTGATCTCGTTCAGTATAACAAGACCGACCTCTTGAAGTTCCGCAACTTTGGTAAGAAATCGCTCTCAGAGCTTGATGATTTGCTCGA
>CAUULA010000082.1:0-11714 GCA_963545855.1 uncultured Prevotella sp. | reverse complement strand
GATGACGTCGAGTCTCGTGGGCTCGGAGATGTGTATAAGAGACAGGCATCATAACCCTGAATCCGGAAGAAGCGGGCCTGAAAAGCCGGGATTCTGAAGGTGTCTCCTGTCGCCTTGACGGCACAGGTTGCTAATCGGAGGAAAAGGCGGCATGAGCATCCGCCGATCCGTTTAGTTACTCTCGATGAAGTGAAACATGCCGTTTTGTCCGACGATTTCGGCGAAATTGCCGGACGAAATCGGCGAAATCGTGCGACAGAATCGGCGATTTTGATGGGGTAAAGTAGGTTGTCCAACTCTATAACCCCGTATTTTTTATCTTGCGATACGGATGCTCTTGTCTTTTCGCTGGCAGTCTGCAGGCGTGCAAGAGATCATCTCCCTTTTTTGAAAATATCGCAGAGGGCACTCCTGTCTTTTATTTTATGAGGAGGTTGTGGTAAATTTTATCCCGCCATTTGCTGTAAACGCACACAACTTCTTTTTAACCATTATTTAACTAAGTTTAACTCGTTTCTTGTAGATTTGATATCTCAACTTTGCGATTTCATTGCTATATTTGTTGCAAAATATAAAAAGAGAAAATTTCGGAGTGAGCTGGTTTTCTGTTTTGTGAGCCATCCGTTCCTGCCGGTTGTGGTTTATCGATGCCTGTAAACATACAGATTATATTAACAGTTTAAAATGCGAATGGTATGAAGAAGTATTTAGTATTAGCGACGGCAGCAACCCTTTTCTTGGGTTTTTCCTTGCAGTCGTGCCGTCCGGGCAAGTCTGGACCGGCAGTTGACGCGGATGCCGCTCAGAAGGCTTATGTTGCTCCGGGGGAGTATGATGAGTTCTACGATTTCGTGTCCGGCGGTTTCAGCGGACAGGTGGCTGTCTATGGCATTCCGTCGGGTCGGTTGTTGAAGGTGATTCCCGTTTTCTCCCAGAATGGCGAGAACGGTTATGGCTATGACGAAGAAACCAAGCCCTTGCTTGAGACTTCCTTTGGATTTGTACCTTGGGACGATTCCCACCACATGCAGCTCTCTCTTACGGACGCTATGTATGATGGCAAGTGGGCATTCATCAACGCTAACAATACCCCGCGTGTGGCCCGTATCGACCTGAAGACCTTCAGAACCTCCGAGATAATCGAGTTGCCCAACTCTGCAGGTAACCATGCATCTCCATTCTTGACTTCTAATTCAGAATATCTGGTTGCCGGCACCCGCTTCGGCGTTCCTGCCGACTACGAGAATGGCGATGTGCCTATCTCGGAATACAAGAATAAGTTTCGCGGGCATATCAGCTATGTGAAGATTGACAAGGAGAATGGGAACATGAGCCTGGACTTCCAGCTCGCCCTGCCTCCATTCAACTATGATTTGAGTCATAGTGGCAAGGGCGCGTCTTCCGACTGGTCTTTCTTCACCTGTTATAATTCTGAAGAGGCCAATACCTTGCTCGAAATCAACTCCGCGAAAAATGATAAAGACTATATCCTGGCCGTTAACTGGAAGAAAGCTGCCGAGCATGCTGCCAAAGGCGACTGCAAGATTCAGGCTTCCAAGTATGCGCACAATTTGCTCGATGAGAACTCTGGCGTCGCCAAGTCGGAGATGCTTGACAAGGTGAAGGTCATCGAAACCCGTGAGGTGAACGACTTCTTGTATTTCATCCCATGTCCCAAGTCTCCTCACGGATGTGATGTTGATCCTACGGGAGAGTATATTGTGGGCAACGGCAAGTTGTCGACCAATCTCCCGGTATTCAGTTTCAGCAAGATCCAGAAGGCTATTGAGGACAAGGCTTTCGATGGTAAGGTTGAGGGTATCAATGTTATCAAGTATGAGGCAGCCCTTCACGGAGAGGTTCAGGCACCGGGCATCGGCTCGCTCCACACGGAGTTTGACGCGGACGGCAATGCCTACACCAGTTTCTTCGTAAGCTCGGAGATCGTGAAATGGAATGTAAAGAGCCTTGAAATACTTGACCGCATCCCTACTTATTATTCTATCGGACACCTCTCCGTGTTCGGTGGAGACACCAAGAAGCCTTATGGAAAGTATATGATAGCATACAACAAGATCACCAAAGACCGCTTCTTGCCTACAGGCCCGGAACTCTGTCAGGCAGCACAGCTCTATGATATCACAGGCGATAAGATGAAACTGATCCTGGAATTCCCGACAATCGGCGAACCCCACTACGCCGTGGCCTGCGAAGCAAAGCTGCTGACCCCGAATGTACTGAAGTTCACTCAATTGGCCGACAATACGAATCCTTATAAGATAGGCAGCATGAAAGAAGCTCGCGTGGAACGCAAGGGCAATCGGGTGGATGTATATATCGGAGCGATCCGCTCTCGGCTTGTTCCGGATAACATAGAAGGAATCAAGATGGGTGATGAGGTTTATGTCCATGTAACCAATCTTGAGCAGGAGTGGGATATTCCTCATGGCTTTGCCATTAAGGGGAACAATAACGCCGAGGTACTGGTTATGCCGGGTGAGACAAACACCTTGAAGTGGGTGCCTAATCGTGTGGGCATCATCCCGTTCTATTGTACGGACTTCTGTTCAGCCCTCCATCAGGAGATGCAAGGATACTTCCGTGTATCACCGGCAGGAAGTGCCACGCCTTTGAAGTTCTCCATCGACGGCAAGGATGTTAAGGATCTGAAATAGAATTTTTAAAAAGAGGAAAAAATAAAATGAACAAATTGTCGAAATGTGGAATGTGGCTGATGATTGCGGCAGGCGTGCTCACTTTCATCACGGCTTTCGTTTCCCTTTGGGTTATCGACCTGGATGCTCCTCAGTATCCAGAGGGACTGAAGCTGATTATTGGTGGTTTTGCCGGGCTTACGGGCAACCTGGATTCGGTGAACGACCTGAATCACTATGTAGGTATGGCCAAACTTAATCCGGAAGACTTCTGGGAGTTCAAGGCGTTGCCATGGATTCTGATGGCTTATGGAGTGCTCTTCCTGCTTACAGGCTTCTTGAGAAGCAAGAAGATGACAATTGCAGACCTGATTCTGTTTGGCTTCTTCGGCGTCCTTGGCTTTGTCGATTTCTATCGATGGGAGTATAATTACGGGCATAATCTTTCTTCCGACGCACCTATCAAGATTCCGGGAGGCGACTTCCAGCCACCATTGATCGGCTATAAGAAGCTTGCTAACTTTGAAGTTTTCTCTCAGCCGGGTGTCGGCGGTTGGTTACTGATAGTTGCGGGAATTCTGATTTTTGTCGTTGTCTGCTATGAGTTTGGTCTCTTCAAGAGATTCATTGGCAAGAACAATAAAGCTGTTTGATAGATGAGGCGACCTACGAATAACTATATAAAATCAGCGCCGGCCTCCTTGTTGGTGCTGATTTTCTGTCTATTCTTCGCCTCATGCGGCGTAGATGACAGGCCGCAACCGATAAGGCTTGGGGCAGATGACTGCATAGCGTGCCAGATGACCATCGTGAAAGGACAATTTGCCTGTGAGTTCATCACGGACAAAGGCAAGTGTTTCAAGTTCGACGATCTCTCGTGCTTGTTCAATTATATTGCGAGGAACGAGATCGCGGAGGAGACTATCCTTAAGATTTATGTGGGAGACTATCAGCACCCGGAGAATCTCATCGACTTGAAAACCGCCACTTTAGTGCTCGGCGTAGGCATTCAAAGTCCGATGGGCGGTGGAGTGGCAGCTTTCTCCGATCGAGCGGAAGGCATCAAATTCGCGGAAGCTACCAAGTCGACGGTGCTCGCTTCGTGGACTTTCCTGAGAAAATCAGGCCGCTTGGAAGATCAAGATAGTCATAACATGAAAGAAATGCAGGGCGTGAATGCCGTAGAGAAGAGGCAGTAGCCCGAAACTTTGTGCAATAGGAACACGGGATAGGAAGCATGCCTTTGCGTTAACGGTATTCTTGAATCAGAGTTATGTATAAAACCAGATTATTCGTTTTATTACTTATATCGGGAATGACATCGATGGTCATGGCGGCTACGCTGAAGGTTGGCAAAGGTCAGGCTTATGCCACCATTGCCAGTGCTTTGAGTAAAGCCAGGGCGGGTGATGTCGTTCTCGTTACCAAAGGCATCTACAAGGAGCGCTTTGTCATCCGTAAGCCAATCGTCTTGAGAGGCGAAGGAGCTCCTGTTGTGGATGGCGAACAGAAGGGGACAGTAATTGATGTGAGAAGTGATCATGTCGTCGTAGAGGGGTTTCAGATTATTAATTCGGCCCGCTCTTCCTTGCGCGACTATTGCGGCATCCATGTCGAAGATGTGAGCCATGTTGTGATCCGTGGCAATAAGATGAGGTCCAACCAATTTAGCATCATGTTCCAAAACTGTAGGGACAGTAAGGTTGTTGGGAATGATGTGGAAAGTGATATCTATGAAATGCAGGTAATGGGCAATGCCGTCCATTGCTGGAAATGCGAACGGATGTATATCTATGATAATAGGGTGGGACACAATCGTGATGGCATCTATCTCGAATTCGTATATAATTCAGACATCGGACACAACTTCGTCGCAGCTTGTGAGCGTTATGGCCTTCATTTTATGTTCTCGCATTACAATAAATATCATGACAATCATTTCGTGGGCAGCAAGGCGGGAGTAGCCGTGATGTATACCCACGATGTCGAAATGTATAACAATATATTCGAGCAAAGTCGTGGAGGAGCCTCTTATGGACTTCTCCTGAAGGAAATACAACGAGGCTATATCCATAATAATCAGTTCCGCGACAATACCGTTGGCATCCTTATGGACGGTGGTGTGGAGCTCAATTTGCAGCATAATCTCTTCCATAAAAACGGTTGGGGGATGCGCGTGGTGGCAAGTTCCACGAACGATACCATCACTCACAATAACTTTATCGGGAACACCTTTGATGTATCGACAAATGGTTCTTTCAATGGTAATGTCTTTGACAATAACTATTGGGACAAGAACAGCGGCTATGACTTAGACAAAGACGGAATCGCCGATGCACCCTACCATATGCTCAGCCTGTTCTCCATGCTTGCCGAGAAGAATCAAACTTTGCTTCTGTTCTTCCGTAGCTTTTTGATGACATTGATGGAACAAAGTGAGAAACTGCTTCCGTCAATCACGCCGGACAATTATGTCGACAACGAGCCGAGCCTCAAACCTTTCAATGTATGATTTCTATTCAGAATCTAAATAAGTATTACGGGCGTTTGCAGGTACTGCAAGAGGTGAATCTCGAACTTAACGACGGAGAGTGTATAGCTTTCATCGGTCCTAATGGATGTGGCAAGACCACGCTCATGAAATGTATACTCGGCCTCGTTACCCCTACATCGGGACAGGTGCTTGTCAACGGGCAGGATGTGCAGGATAACCCCAGGAGCCGTTCCGAAATCGGCTTTATGCCTCAGAAAAGCAGTTTCCCTGAAAACATGACAGTAGGGCAGACCATCGAAACCCTATGCGCCGTTCGAGGATACAAAGGCAGATTAGACAAGGAACTCTATCTTAGGTTTGCAATTCCCTCTATTGCCGGCAAGCGTACGAATACCCTTTCAGGAGGTACGAGCCAGAAAGTAAATGCAGCCGTGGCATTTTTGTTCGATTCCATGATACTCATTCTCGATGAGCCTGCTGCTTCGTTAGACCCCTTGGCGGCAGAGATATTGAAGGAAAAGATACGCAAGGAGAAGCAAAAGGGCAAGCTTATCTTCATCACTTCCCATATTCTTAGCGAACTTGAAGACCTTGCTACGCACATCGTCTTTATGGAGGAAGGAAAGATTATACTGTATAAGTCGGTTGAGGAACTGCAGAAAGAAACGGGTGAAAGCACCGTTACCAAATCCATTATGAGAATTCTGAATGACAATGAGATCAATCGTTAGAACCATATTCCTTGATAATATTAAAAGCAAAGTCGTCATTATCTATTTCGTGATGCTGGCACTTATGGCATGGACATCACTCCTTCTTGAGGACAGTGAGGGCAAGGGAACCCTCACGATGCTCAATATCATCCTTTTTGTAGTCCCGTTGATGTCATTGCTCTACGGTACGATATATCTTTATAATTCACGCGACTTCATGGTATTGCTGCTCAGCCAGCCGCTCAAGCGAGGCCAGATATGGCACTCGCTCTATGGGGGAGTCGCGGGAAGCCTCGTCATCGCATTCCTTTTGGGGGCAGGCATACCGGTCGTGCTGTATACGGAGGCAGGCACGGCGTTTGTAATGATTATGACAGGCGTTGCCATTACGCTCATTTTCGTGGCACTGGCCTTCCTCACTACAATCCTTTCTTCAGACAAGACACGCGGTATCGGGGCGGCAATCCTGCTGTGGTTATTCTTCACGATGATCTACGATGCCGTGATGATGTATGTCATCATGATCTTCTCAGACTATCCCATAGAAAAACCTATGGCTGCCCTGCTCATGCTTAATCCTCTGGATTTAGCTCGCTTTCAGGTAATTCTGAAGACGGAGGCGTCGGCCATGATGGGATATTCCGGAGCAATGTTCAGGCAGTTCTTGGGAGAGGCGGCCGGCATTGCGGTATCTGCCGTCCTGCTTTTGGGATGGATTGTGCTGCCCTATTTCCTGTCGCTGAGAATCTTCCGGAAAAAGGATTTGTAGCAAAAACACAATCTTTTGAAAACCAAGAGATTATAAACGGCCTTTTACTTTGCCGCCTGCATCTATGAGCCCCCGGAGGCCTTGTTTCATGTTTTTCCAAATAGATGCCATGCGGGATGATGACCTGTTTTAAAGTGGCTCAAGTGGCCTTGCCCCGGGGTAGTTGCAGAAAGATCCCGGGAGAAAAGCATGCTCCCGGGATCCCGATGTTTGTTAGTGCCCGTCATCCCGACGAGATGTCCAACTTAAAAATACAAGTACCTGTCTAAATCCATTGTGCTTGCAGGTTTCAAGGGAAAAACCTGAACGATACTCCTAATATCTAACTTATGGTTCTCTTAATTCATCCATTGGAGTTTAGTGTCGGGTCTCTGAGAAGCTGATGCCTTTCACCTCCGATACATGTCCGGAGGCATCCATGGACAGGGGAATGAAGCTGGCGAACCATGTCTCATTCGGAAATACCCGCGAACAATAGAGCAGGATGATGTTCTCGCCGGCCTTCAAGGGTATGCTGGCCGGCTTTCTCATCCAGAAGAACTGCTCGTTGGTGTAGGGTATTTCGTTGAGGGGCGTGTGCCATGTATACTCAAATGAGCGATACTTGCCCGGTTCGTTCCAGGGCTCCGGCGGGAAGATTTCGTTTCCGTTCACAAAGAGCCTTCCCTGCGCTTCCCATTGTCCTTGGTAGCCTATGCCGTCTGACATCCTGTTTGACCGGGCCGGAGTCTCGAATCCCACCCATGCGTAGACGACGGTGTCTTTAGGGCTGAAGATGCGGGTTCTCATCCATGCGTCCATGGTGGGAAGTATTTCCACATGATGTTTCCGGGCCACGCTCTTTATATCCACCACGCCTCCCCATGCGTCTACCCACTTCATGGAGCCGATGTCGGTGCCCCTGCGCTCCGGCAGGCTCACCTCCCAGTGCTCATCGAGGCTGCCCACCCATCTGACATCCCAGTCTTTGAGGAACCGGTCGCGGTGGTATGCCATCTTCTTCTCAAAGTCGTGCATCTTCTTCCAAAGGCTCGTTTCCGGGGCCGGTATCAAGTCTTCCTCTGCCACGGATACCCCCTTGCCGCCTCCCCAGAACCTCTCGGAGAAGGGGAGCAGGGCCTCCGGCATGCCGTTGTGGGGAAAGGTCAGGGCCTTGTCTGCCACCCGCACATCATTCCATAGGCACAGAATGCCCCCAAGGGCCTTGCCGTCGGCCTTCTCAACACCGCAGGGAGTGTGCATGAAACACTTGTACAAGTTGAATATTGGGTTTCCCGTGTCGAGATAGCCCATATATGAATCGATATATCGATGCGTGCATCCCGTCTTTTCGATGGCCTCTCCCACGGCAGCTCTCCATACCTGATAGATGACCTCGTTGGAGCCTTCCAGTCCCGGATTCCATGCCAGGACTTCTCTGTCATACTGTTTTGCCATCCGTTCGCAAAAGGCCATGAACTCCTTCGGGTGATCAATCGTGATTTCGTCTGACCCGAAATGAATGTACGGGCAGAGCGACCGGGGAATCTCCGTAAAGAACTCCTGGAGCCATGTCTCCAACACCTTCATGCCCTCCTTGGATGCCATGGGGAACCCAAAGGCATTCGTGAAGTATTCACTATGCCCCGGCATGTCGATTTCGGGAATGATGGTGATACCCCGCTCCTTGGCATAGGCTATGACATCTCGTATCTCGTCGTAGGTGTAATACTTGCCTTGGTCGCGGTCTTTTCTTTGGAACTTGGGATCGTTGAGCTGTGGAAAAGCCTTGGATTCTATGCGGGAGGCAGGATTGTCGGTCAGATGCCAGTGAAAGGTGTTCAGCTTATAGAAGGAAAACAAGTCGAGCTCCTTCTTCAGCTGTGCCACGGACCTGAAGTTCCTTCCCGTGTCGTGCATGAAACCCCGGATAGGGAAGGCCGGATAGTCAACGATAGAAGTCTGTGGGGCCATTCCCTTCTCGTCTTCCAATTGCCTTAAGGTGGCCTTGGCCCAGACAAGTCCCTGATGGTCCTTTGCCCGGATAATGGCCTTGTTTCCCTTGATTTTCAAGGAATATCCCTCTGCCGGGAGGTTGAGTGATTTGTCAATCCTGGCGTCTATGCTCTTCACCCTTACCTTTCCCCCCAATAATTTTTGGCTTACCGGCGACGGGATAAGGTTCTGACCGTTTATTGCCGATGTCGTGAATAACAGGCACAGACATAGGAATATCCGACATTTATTCATCACGCCTTTCATATTTTTCTTCATACCGATAGATAGTTTAACTATAAACGAATTCTTCCCTTCAATCTTATATTTTCTGATGAAGAACCCACTAATATATCGAAACTGCCCGGTTCCAAGACCCATTTGTGCAAGACTGCATCATAATATAATTTAAGTTGAAGGGACAGAAATCGTCATTCTAATTCGAGTAAAGTAAAGGAATTGGCTTCCATCCAAAGTTCTATAGTTCCGTCTTTTATGTCTACAGGTACTTCCGTGTAGAGATGAGTCCCGTCGGTAACATGGCTTATGGCCTGGCGGATGGCTCCGGACGCTAAGCGGACGGTTACCTTTTCTGCGGCCGTCTGGTTGTCATCGTCATTATATCGTGCTACCATCAGTCGAACCTTGCCATCTTTACAGGCAGCCGTGAAATAAATATCATCATAATCGCCTGTAGCCTTTACTTGTTGTCCAAACTCAAGGAGTTTATTCCAGGCATAGAAGCTGTAATAACACTGGGTTGGGGCAAAGGAGTATAAGTCAAAAAGACCATTGAATACGGTTGGTTGGGTATCATAGTACATCAACATGTCTACGGGCTTCTGTTGGCAGGCATTCATGACTCCTGCCGTAAAGGCTGCACCCTTTTGCCCTTTGATTACATTGACGGTATAAGGGAAGTCGGCAGTCCATCCTTTTACATAGTTCCACTCGTCCAAGATGGATTCAGAGTTACTATACCCGTATTTTACGAGAAGTTGTTTCTTTTTCTCTGCATTGTTAGCCATTTCCTCGGGTGTGCGTGAATAGCTGTGCCAAGAGAAAAAGTCCATGGGAATGTTATTTTGTTGCATGTACTGCAAGAAGGCCTCAGCCCATTTGTCATTATAACAGGCTGCGGGCCCTCCTATCTTTAAGTGAGGGAAGCATTTTTTAAGATGCAGGGCAGTCGTTTTGTAGAACTCGAAGAACTGAGCCTGGGAACCTCCCCAGGTTTTGGGGTTTGTTTTCCAGGCATCATTGTCGTAGTCTAAGTCCGGCTCGTTCCATATTTCCCAGTATTTGATATTCCACTTATAACCATTGTTCCAGCCTTCGGTATAGTGGCGAATGATATGCTCGCATATCTGTGCCCACTTCTTGAAATCTTTAGGAGGCAAGATATAGTATTTCTTCGGGGCATGCTCAATCTTTTGACCCAGCCGGAAGAAGATGCCCGTACCGGCGTCTTGAATGGATTTTAGGTATAAGTCAGTAAGAGTAAAGTCATAGGCTTTCTCGTCCGTTACCTTTTTATTGAAGTCTGGGAATACAGCCGAGATATCGACAGAATGCTCACCGCCATAGGCGGCACAGAATGATGCATCATGTGTTCTTGCGTATGGGATATGGGCTGCACGGTAAGCATCGAAGTTGCCGCGTGTCTGTTCACTCCCCGCTTTGATGGGGCCATTGTTTACAGCATTCATCAGTTTTATAGGTCCGACGGTTTCCGACGGATATATGACGATATCCGCCTTTACCTTCTGGGGCATTGATGCAAATGCCAGGAAGGTAAAGGAGAATATTATAGCAGATATCTTAATACGATAATTCATAGATACCAAGTATTATTGATTTAACACAAGACGATAAGAGACCACATCGTGTGAGGGTATGGTAAGTGTCCGTTCGGTCTTGTTCTTTTTACTCGTTTTTCTTTCGAACTTGTGGCTCCATAGGTTATATACCCGATAAACCGCGGTATCGAAGTTCGTGCTTTTTTTAGAAACCTGCGAGTCTGTGAGATTAAAGTCCTGCCAGTTGAGGCCAAACCTTATATCATCTTTTGTTGCGTTAAGGATGGTGAATGCCCAGTCTCCGTTGTCAAGGGGCTTGAACCAGAAGGTAAGTCCTTGCTTATCGCAGAAATGCAACCCTTGTACGCCCAGTTTGTCCTGATCTATGGCAATCATGTCTTTGTTTAATACGATTTCTTTGGTTGCCTTGCTCATCGTGCGAATGTCATTTCCCAATACAAGGGGAGCAGCCAGCATACACCACATTGTGAAATGCGCGCGGTCTTCACTCTGTGTCATGCCATTACCTACTTCCAGCATGTCGGGATCATTCCAATGCCCAGGCCCGGCATATTGGCGAAGTGTATCTGTAAGTTCCAGATTCTTCATGACGGTATTAGGTCTCCAAGCTCCTTCCTCATAGTGTTTTACGAGTTCAGTAAAGCCCACGCCTATATCTCCCGTGGTACGCCATGAGTGTGCCATGTTCCGGGCCCAGCGCCAGGGTTGGTTGCTTCCCCATTCGCAGAGATTAAAGTAAATAGGTCGGCCGGCAGCTCTCAAGGCATCACTCATGAGTTGATAGGCACCTTTTGCATTAATATCGGTAGTATAGCACCAATCTTCTTTCAGAAAATCTATGCCCCAGCGTGCATATTGTAAAGCATCCTGATATTCGTGCCCAAGACTTCCTGGAAGCCCTCCGCAAGTTTGGTATCCAGCACATGAATAGATGCCTAATTTCAGCCCCTTGGCATGCGCATAGTCTGCCAGCCACTTCATGCCATGGGGAAACCTCTGCTCGTTAACTGTGATGAACCCGTTGGCATCGCGCTTCCCGTGCCAGCAATCATCAATATTTACATAGATATAGCCGGCATCTTTAAGTCCGGAAGACACTACGGCATCTATAATGCCTACTATTTTTTCTTCGTCGATTTCATCAGCAAAACAGTTCCAAGAACTCCATCCCATTAAAGGGGCTGTCTCTTATACACATCTCCGAGCCCACGAGACTCGACGTCCGCTCGGATGCCGTCTTCTGCGGGGAAAGGTGGGGGGGGGGGGGGGGGGGGGGGGGGGGGGGGGGGG
>CAUULA010000081.1:0-11764 GCA_963545855.1 uncultured Prevotella sp. | reverse complement strand
TACACTCGACTAGTCGTCGGCAGCGTCAGATGTGTATAAGAGACAGAAATAAGAATTATTGCTATCTTTGCAAGAAAATAATGGATATGCTCAGCAAAGCCAAGATAAAATATATTCGTTCGTTGGAACAGAAAAAAAATCGACAACAAGAACGAGTATTCGTAGCTGAAGGGTCAAAAGTCGTAGGCGACCTATTGAAAGTCGCACCTGCAAGACTCCTTGTCCATACTTCAGCATGGAAGGGCTGCGACTACGCATATACAGAACGCATAGAGGTTGCTGAAGAAGAGCTTAGAAAAATCAGTTTCCTACAACATCCCCAAGATGTCTTAGCCGTATTCCCGATATTTGACAAGGCGGCATCCTGCATTCCCGACACAGGCCTTGCCATAGCCTTGGACGGCATTCAAGACCCAGGCAATTTAGGCACAATTATACGAATTGCCGACTGGTTTGGAATCTCTCAGATTTACTGCAGCAGGGACACGGCCGATGTCTATAATCCTAAAGTTATTCAAGCAACCATGGGGAGCATAGCAAGGGTGCAGGTCTCATACGCGGATTTGGACGAATTGATTGATTCTTGTCCGGACGAGTATCCCGTATACGGCACTTTTCTGGACGGAAGCAACATTTACGAAGAGCCGCTCTCAGAAAAAGGTCTCATTGTCATGGGCAATGAGGGAAACGGAATTTCTTCAGGAATAAGAAAGAGGATTAACCATCGACTCCTTATCCCGAACTACCCCAAAGGACGGGAAACAGCAGACAGCCTGAATGTCGCGATTGCCACCGCTATAGTATGCAATGAATTTAGAAGGAGAAAGCAAGCTTAATTATGAAAATAGAATTATATACCAACAAGAGCGCCTCTGCCTGCATAAAGGCGGCATACACTCTCTTAGTCTTAAACTTCAAGACCACTATTAAAAGGTTATGGTTGCCGGCATTAGTCAACGCCGCTTTATCAACCTTGCTATTCTTGTTGTACCTCCCCGATAAGACATTCAACGAGATCGGACACTCTCATCCCATCATAGCCTTGCTCCTGATAGCAGGGTGCTATGTCCTGACCGCGGCAGCAAATATCTGGTTTACGGCAGCTATTGCCTCATTGCTCAATGGTAAGAGGCTAAGTCAAAACATGCCTCGAGCCATTGTGCTGGTGGGAATAGGGTTTATCATTATGTCTATCGGCGCATACATCATCAACTTCGGAGCCTCTCTCTTTGGAAGTTTGCTGTCTTACTCTCATATTGCCTCACCAGAGAGAGCTGTTGCTGCCGGATATGTCATCTCCGTAGTCATGCTCCTGCTCCTCTGCATATTTACATTGCCGCTCACATTCTCCTCCATTCGATATCAGATTGACCACAAGACCAGAGCTACTGAGATTTTTCGTAGAGGATATAAGATGGGGTTTCGCCATTGGGGGTTTCTGTTTGTTACCTATTTTGTGGCGACCCTGCTGACCTTTGCCGCATGCTTCATCGCTTTCATACCACTCCTGATAACGACATTGTCGCAGACCCTCAATCAATTGGGGATGCTTAACGGCGACCCGAGCGGGGTCCCCGGCTATTTCATTTATCTACTCGTCGCAACCAGCCTGATCACCATGTACATACTTTGTTTCATAGGTGTATGGATGTTTTTCATCTCCTATTATATATATGGCAGCGTCGAGGTTAAAGAACGGGCCGCTAAAATGGCAAAGCCTTTTGCGAAGTCGCCTGATGGAAAACTTAAAACGCACGGATAAAAAATGAAATCAACAAGGTGCCTGTTTATCGATCGTGATGGAACGCTGATAGAAGAACCTCAAGATGAACAGATAGACTCTTTTGAGAAACTGAAATTTACAAAAGGAGTGTTCCGTAATCTCGGCTTTATCCGCGAGCATCTCGACTTTAAATTCGTAATGGTCAGCAATCAAGACGGATTGGGCACAGAGTCTTTCCCTGAGAATGCCTTCTGGCCTATTCAAAACTTTCTGCTTCAGTCGCTTGAGGGGGAAGGTATTACTTTCGACGATATCTTAATAGACCATCACCGACCGGAAGACCACTCCCCTATGAGGAAACCCGGCACAGGAATGCTGAAGAATTATACCGATAACAATGCCTATGACCTGAAAAACAGCTATGTCATAGGCGACAGAGACACAGACGCCGAACTCGCAGGCAATCTTGGATGCAAATCGCTCATCTTGGGAAAAGACGGAATGGATTGGAACAAGATCGCGGAAATCCTGTTTGCAGGCGAACGCATTGCCGAGATTCACCGCACCACAAAGGAGACGGACATTCTCGTCCGACTGAATATAGATGGAACCGGAAAATGCGACATCTCAACCGGACTTGGCTTCTTCGACCACATGTTAGAGCAAATAGGCAGACACGGCACGATGGACCTCACCATCCGCTGTAAAGGCGACCTTAATGTTGACGGGCATCACACCATTGAGGACACGGCCTTAGCGTTAGGCGAATGCCTATTGAAAGCTTTAGGCGAGAAGCGCGGCATCGAGCGATATGGCTATTGCCTCCCGATGGACGACAGCCTCTGCCAAGTTGCATTGGATTTCGGAGGGCGCCCATGGCTTGTGTGGGATGCGGAATTCCGCCGTGAGAAGATTGGCGAAATGCCCACGGAGATGTTCTTCCATTTCTTCAAGAGCCTGAGCGACGCAGCCAAGATGAACCTGAATATCAAGGCAGAAGGAGCCAACGAACATCACAAGATAGAAAGTATCTTCAAAGCTTTGGGCAGAGCTTTGAAGACAGCCGTGAGAAGAGATATCTATCACTTTGAGCTCCCGTCAAGCAAAGGAGTCCTTTAAAAAATACTCACAAAAGCACAATGCCTAAAGAATGAGAACGGGAAAACTCTTATTGACCTTAATGGCCACAATTTATCTCACAGACCTTTCGGCGCAAGAAGTAAAGAACGAGCCTCTCTTCGGAGTGTTTTATTACCTATCCGACAGCACCCGAATGGAAATTCCTGCCAATACGGAATACGACGACATCATGACTGGCCTTATGCTGCACAAGGCAAAGATCGTATTCAAAGAGAATGGTGCATCGACCACTTTGCAGGACCCCGACTTTATCTATGTGGAGATTTTGGATACTCCGCAACTCAACCACCACTATTTCAGGCTGGCAAAACTCACGCCAAAGAAAAGAAAACGCAATATGACGCTGTGGTCGGCCTCCCCCTTCGGAGTTACACGGAAGCCTAAAGATGCACAAGACTTATGGCTGAGCCCCGTCTCCGGGACGCTCTACCGATTTGAGACCAAAGGCCTGCCGAAAGGTCAATATTGCATTTATTGTCAACAAGAGATGTCCACATTGCTGAAATTCCACGACTTTGCGCTTCAGTAGACATCTCCCCCTCACTCCCACGAAAAGGGCAGGACAATCATGAACGGATGAAAGCATGACCGCAGATTTAAAGAAAATTCAAGGCGCAGGGCACCTTACCTCTAACTTTTTGATAATCAGCATCTTGTCTTTTTGTCGCAAGCTGTCCGGCAAAAGACCGTTAAAAGGTGGGTAAAAAGCCGTTAAAAGGCGAGCAGATAACGGTCTTTTACCCACCTTTTAACGGCCTTTTACTTTCAAGGATGTCAACTTCTTAAAATCAACGAGTTTACTTGCTCATGTTTTCGTCTACAAAACAAAGTGGCATCAGGTCCTTTATGCTCTTCAAGACATAGACCCCATGAGTTCCATAAAGCATGATTTTGACAGGGTGCTTGTAGCGATCTTCTATTTCGAGTATCACCTGTCTGCAAGCCCCACAGGGCGTAACAGGCTCTCCCGTAAAACCATATTCGTTTTTAGCGGCAATGGCCAATACGGCAATCGGCAGTTCCGGATAATTAGCCTGGGCGGCAAAGATGGCCGTTCTTTCCGCGCATAGACCAGAGGGAAATGCGGCATTCTCCTGATTAGCACCCTTCATAATCCGACCATCTTGCAGGCGAATCGCCGCACCCACGCAGAAGTGGCTGTATTTTGCATAGCTGTTTTGCGTGGCCTCTTTTGCCACTTTCACGAGTTCTTGGTCTTCGTCGCCCAGCTCATCGACTTGACAATATTGGATATTGATCTCAAGCTTAATCTCTTTCATTGCTCTCGGTTTTTAGTTTCTATATCATTCAGGGGCCTCAAAATGGATGCTATTTCCTTTCGAACGCACCAATATCGGGCTTCCCGTCTCGTGCCCTGCCATTCCGATCCGTAGGAAGCGATGTCGTGGCATTGGCTCGCCCAACGGCCGGTGATGCCGCATCAAGCTGAAAATCATAGACGAGATTCTCCGTATCGATTCTCTCGAAATGTTTCTTTCCTGTCGTAAGAGTATCTTTAGGGTCTTCAAACAAGACTGCCGAAAACCTGACACTATCCTTGGTTGTTATCTTCGGGGTGCGGATAATACAGTCCTCAAACCGGTAATTAAACACATCCCCCGCCTTTCCCATCATTACATCGTCCGCATATCCGGTAATGAGAGAGTTTCGGCAAAGAAGGTTTTGCAGGGGAGCCCTGAACCTTATAGCCGGGCCGCGATTGGTGTCGAAGGGATAAAACTGGGCGAGCGTACAACCGTTTACAGCCACATCACCTCCGTTTATCTCAAGACAAGCCATCAGGGTGTTGGATATCAGCGTGTTTTCAAGCCGGGCCTTGCAATGGTTCAACTGTAGTCCTACTCCCTGGCAATTATGAATGGTCGACGCAAAGACATGCAGTTTCTCCGAATCGACATCCGAAGAATCGGCCACGATGCCGTCAAAAGCACCATGAAGATCGGTATATCTCAATTCATTGGCATAGGATTCGGAACCAAAACGAATGCCCCTCCACTGACCGGAAAGCCGGTCATAAGGCAGATAATCAAACATTCTGTCAATACGGTCGCCCCTCAGAACCACAGGACGATCCGCCGTTCCCTCGGTTTTTAAGGTTCCATCGACCTTTATTCCCGCGGCATTGGCAAAATAAAGAGTTGTTCCAGAAGCTATGGTCAATGTCGCACCCTTGTTCACGGTGATGCCCCCATAGACGACGATGGGATTCGTGGAGGAGATGACAGAGTCTTTCGTAACCACCATATCACGCCACAGCATGGCATCCCATGCCCACCCTGACAGGCAAAGCTTCTGCACCGCTCCACTTTCCAAATTAAAGACCAGGTTCTCTTCCACCCTTTGTGGATCATCTACATGTTGCTGCGAGGCCGTAAGCTCCACATAGATACGGATGCTGTCGCCGGCCCGGATTTCCACATCCTGCGCCTGATACCCGACCACCGAGCTCAAATAGGTGCCGTCGACATTCACTCGGAATCCGCTCTGATTTCCCCGCTCAAGGAGAATGGAGGAACAGCGTATGCCTGCGCCGGAATGATTGAAAACCCAAAAAGAGCGGGTGCTTGACGGAACATTACTGAAAACCGTGTCGACTCGAACCGTATCTACGGAAAAAGAAAGCAGATCCGACTGCGAAGTCGCGAAGGTGTCATTGTCTTCGCATGCGGCTACCAATAGAATTGCAGCCAGAATATGGAAGTATCTCTTTAATCTCATTAAGATAATAACGCTTGCGAAGTCATTTTATTATAAAAACTATGCCAGTCCGTTATTAATGACATTTTCTGCCGTTTTCAAGACCCGGAAATGATATTTCCCATCGTATGAGATCTGCATGAGCCTTTGAACTTCCGTCGCCTTTACATCAAACGACAGAGCCACGAAGCCCATGGTGCGCCGCAAATTAAGCTCTACACACGGGTGAACCTTCAGCTTTCCACCATCACGCACCACCATCATGTCTATTCCAAAAGGCCCCCTATAGGAATCGTGGAAAAGCAGCGTTGACATCGCAGAGATTCTTTCAATCAAATCATCTATTAATTTCATCGAAATATATTTACCAAGCATCATTCGTTTATCAACCTCGGAAGCAAGGATATTACCTGCGTATGCCCCATTAATCGTCTTGAAAAGCGACAATCCCAAATACCGGACACCGCTATCAGCAGACTCAAATTCAAGAGCAAAATCTTTCACTTTGTCATAGAAAGGCTCCATCATTACGAATCCCTGCCTGTCCACAATATTCAATGCCCAATTCTCTATTTGAGGTGTCAGCCGCTCCACATAGCGGACGCCTCTGCCACTACTGCTCCAAGGGGCTTTCAAGACAAACGGCACGGCACTTTTACGCATAACCTCTAAATTAGAGATCGGCCGGGCCTCCCCTGTCAGCACATCGGAGTCCGTCAGCAGTTCTGGCAGTAATCTCTCTGCTGCCCATTTACGATTGCTCATCTCCCGGAGTAGCTCCAGAAAAGGGACGGATGGGAGATTAGCCTCCGCTATTCCAGCCTTCAACAACTGAAACCGCAACGAGGAGTCCCACCCCCATACGGAAAGCTCACATGGAGGAATATTTGACAAATCGGCAAGCGTAACGAACACCACATCCCGGGTGTATCTCTTGAGGTGCCGGACAGAAGCCAAGGCTGCATCAACATCATCTACCAGAACGAAATCCCCGTCATCGGCCCACAAAGCAGGGATGAATCCGAGGTCTGCCCTGAGCTCCCGCCCCGCATGAGGAGGCGTGAATTGTTCGATATTCGCAGCTAAGGCAATATCATGCTCCGGATTGAATATATGCAGTTTCATCTTTTGCCAGAAAATAATTTCATTGCAAATATACAAAGAATAGCGACTCCCTCGTTATAGCATGTGCAAAAAAAAGCAAAAATGAGAATATTTTGCAATCTTGACTTTGCATTCTTGAAAATAAATATTACCTTTGCAAGTAAAATAACCAACTCGGTACAAAAATTATGGAGGAAGCTTTTTTTCGCACTCATACCAATCTTGTTGAGCTCCAAAACGCGCCCGTGAGGCGCACCCTCATGGATGAAATTGACTGGAACGACAGACTGATTGGTATAAAAGGAACCCGAGGTGTGGGAAAAACGACCTTCCTGTTGCAATACGCCAAAGAGAACTTCAGCCCCACAGACAGGCAATGCCTCTATGTGAACATGAACAATTTCTATTTTCAGGGGAATGGAATCTTTGATTTTGCTGTCGACTTTGTTGGAAACGGCGGTAAGGTTTTGCTGATAGATCAGGTTTTCAAGCAGCCTAACTGGAGCAAGGAACTACGCCAATGCTATGACATGCTGCCCGAACTGAAGATTATTTTCACCGGCTCGAGTGTCATGCGCTTGAAAGAAGAGAACCCGGAACTCTATGGTATTGTGAAGAGCTATAACCTTAGAGGATTCTCTTTACGCGAGTTTATCAACTTGCAGGCCGGCACCGACATTCCGGCTTATTCACTTGATGAGATACTCAATGACCATGAGCATATCATCAAGCAGGTTCTGCCTCAGGTTAGTCCAACGAAGTATTTTAAGGATTACATCCATCATGGCTTCTATCCTTTCTTTCTTGAGCATCGGAATTTCTCCGAGAATCTCCTGAAGACAATGAATATGATGACGGAAGTAGACATCCTGCTCATCAAACAAATAGACTTGAAATATCTCACAAAGATAAAAAAACTGTTTTATCTGCTGGCACAAAACACAGAGAAAGGGCCAAACATCAGTAATCTGGCAAAAGACATTGAGACCAGCCGAGCTACGGTGATGAATTACATCAAGTATCTTGCCGATGCCCGGCTTATCAATATGATCTATCCTGCCGGAGAAGAATTTCCCAAGAAACCGTCCAAGGTAATACTCCACAACCCGAACCTGCTCTATGCCATATACCCCATTCAAGTAAACGAACAAGAGCTGATGGAGACTTTCTTCGTGAATACAATGTGGAAAGACCACAGAGTGAATCAGGCTAACAAAGACCACTTCTTCGTTGTCGACGATACAAAGAAATTCCGAATTAGCAATGCAAAGGGGGAATATAAGCTAAGGTATAATTCGGATACAATTTATGCAAGATATAACACAGAGATAGGAAGAGATAACCGCATACCACTGTGGCTGTTAGGCTTTCTTTATTAAAATCATACAACAACATTCATTAATATTTATCAAAAACAAAATGGCAAAAGACAAAAAGTTTATCACTTGTGATGGTAATACTGCCGCTGCACATGTAAGCTACATGTTTACAGAAGTGGCAGCCATCTATCCTATTACTCCGTCATCACCCATGGCAGAGCATGTAGACGAGTGGGCTGCAAAAGGCCGCAAGAATCTCTTCGGGCAGACCGTATCTGTTCAGGAAATGGAATCTGAAGGCGGAGCTGCCGGCGCACTTCACGGATCACTCCAGGCCGGTGCCCTGACAACAACATTCACCGCTTCGCAAGGCCTACTGCTCATGATTCCTAACATGTACAAGATTGCCGGCGAACTGCTTCCATGCGTATTCGATGTTTCTGCCCGGACGCTGGCATCTCATTCTCTTTGCATCTTCGGCGACCATCAGGATGTAATGGCATGCCGTCAGACAGGTTTCGCCATGTTCTGCTCCGGCTCCGTCCAGGAGGTTATGGACCTAACGGCCATTCCCCATATTGCCACGCTCAAGACGAGCATTCCTTTTATCAACTTCTTTGATGGTTTCCGCACTTCTCACGAATATCACAAAGTTGAGGAAATGGATATGGAAGATATCCGTCCTTTGATCGACTTAGGCGATATCAAGAAGTTCCGCGACCGTGCACTTTCTCCAGAGCGTCCTGTTACACGAGGCACCGCTGAGAACCCGGAGACCTTCTTCACCCATCGTGAGGCATCCAACTCATACTATGAGAATATCCCTCAAGTGGTGGAGGATCTTTGCGGCAAGATTTCGGATATCACAGGGCGTGAGTATCACTGCTTCAACTATTATGGCGCACCGGACGCCGAAAATGTAATTGTCCTGATGGGGTCCGCTACAGAGCCTGCCCGTGAGGCCATCGACTATCTGCTGAAGCAAGGCAAGAAAGTGGGCATGGTGGCGGTACATCTCTATCGTCCGTTCTCCGTGGACTTCTTGAAGAAGGCCCTGCCTGCTACCGTAAGGCGCATTGCCGTGCTTGACCGCACGAAAGAACCCGGCGCGGAAGGCGAACCACTATATCTTGATGTAAAGTCTGCTCTCTACGACGATCCACGCAAGCCGTTGGTTGTCGGCGGACGTTATGGCCTCGGTTCTTCAGACACCACGCCGGCTAAGATCATTGCCGTTTACAAGAATCTTGAGATGCCGGAGCCCAAAGACCACTTCACCGTGGGCATCGTCGATGATGTTACCTTTACCTCTCTCCCGGAAGAGGAGGAAATCCCAATGGGTGGCGACAGCCTGTACGAGGCTAAGTTCTATGGACTTGGAGCTGACGGTACCGTAGGCGCGAACAAGAATTCCGTTCAGATTATCGGCAACAATACCAATAAGTATTGCCAGGCCTACTTCTCATACGACTCAAAGAAATCCGGAGGTTTCACCTGCTCTCATCTCCGTTTTGGCGATGAGCCCATCCACAGTGCTTACCAGGTGAATACTCCAAACTTCGTGGCTTGTCATGTTCAAGCTTACTTGCACATGTATGATGTAACACGCGGACTGCGCAAGAACGGCACATTCCTTCTCAACACCATCTTTGACGGAGACGAGCTCGTTAACTTTATTCCCAACAAGGTAAAGCGCTGCTTTGCCAAGAATAACATCAAGGTCTACTACATCAATGCGACCAAAATCGCTCAAGAAATCGGGTTGGGCAACCGCACCAACACCATACTTCAGAGCGCATTCTTCCGTATCACGGAGGTTATTCCCATTGACCTTGCCATAGAACAGATGAAAGCATTCATTGTGAAGAGCTATGGAAAGAAAGGCCAGGATGTCGTAGACCTGAACTATGCGGCCGTAGACCGCGGCGGTGAGTATAAAGAACTCGCCATTGATCCGGCATGGGCTGCCCTTACCGACGACAATGACACCGAGGACAAGGCTCCGGCATTCATCAAAGAGATGGTTCGCCCTATCAACGCCCAGGCCGGCGACCTTCTCAAAGTCTCCGACTTCGTGAAGCACGATACCGTAGACGGAACATGGAAGAACGGCACTGCGGCCTACGAGAAGCGCGGAGTAGAGGCTTTTGTTCCTGTCTGGAACTCAGACAACTGTATTCAGTGCAACAAGTGTGCCTATAGCTGCCCGCATGCCGCTATCCGCCCGTTTGTTCTCGATGAGAAAGAGGCTGCCGGTTTTGAAGGGCCGATGCTCGATGTTCTTGCTCCCAAAACGCTCAAGGGAATGAAGTTCCGCATTCAGGTTTCTGTACTCGACTGTCTCGGCTGCGGCAACTGTGTGGATGTTTGCCCAGGCAAGAAGAACCGTGAGACCGGCGAAGTTGAGAAGGCGCTCAAGATGGTTCCGTTCAATGTGGACGCACCGGACATGATTCAAGAGGTCGGAAACTGGGAACACCTTATACATGAGGTTACTTCCAAACAGCATCTCGTTGATATTAAGCAGAGCCCCAAGAACTCACAGTTCGCACAGCCACTGTTTGAGTTCTCCGGCGCATGCGCCGGTTGCGGAGAGACACCTTATGTCAAGCTCATTTCCCAGCTGTTCGGCGACAGGGAAATGATTTCCAACGCCACGGGATGTTCTTCTATTTACAGCGCGTCAATCCCCTCAACCCCATATACGACCAACGCACAAGGCCAAGGCCCGGCCTTTGACAACTCCTTGTTCGAGGACTTCTGCGAGTTCGGTCTCGGTATGGCACTTGGAAACAAGAAGATGAAGGAGCGCATTTCACTCCTCCTGAACGAGCTGATTGCCGACGAGAAGACACCTGACTCCATGAAAGAGGCTGCGCAGGAATGGATTGAAAGCCAGAACGATGCCGACAACTCGAAAGTTGCGGCCGCCAAGCTCAAGCCACTGATTGCGGAAGGCGCGGAGCACGGGTGCCCCATTTGCGCCGAACTCAAGACTCTCGACCACTATCTGGTAAAGCGGAGCCAGTGGATCATCGGTGGCGACGGTGCTTCTTACGACATCGGCTACGGCGGTCTCGACCATGTGCTTGCCTCCGGAGAAGATGTAAATATCCTCGTACTTGACACCGAGGTCTACTCCAACACCGGAGGCCAGAGCTCCAAGTCCACGCCTCTCGGCGCGATTGCCCAGTTTGCCGCTCAAGGCAAACGCATCCGCAAGAAGGATCTTGGACTGATGCAGACCACCTACGGCTATGTATATGTTGCCCAAATCGCAATGGGGGCCGACAACAACCAGACTCTCAAAGCCATCCGCGAGGCCGAGGCTTATCCAGGCCCGTCATTGGTAATCGCCTATGCGCCATGTATCAACCATGGTATCAAGGGCACCAAGAAGATGAAGAGGAACATGGGTACGAGCCAGCGCGAAGAAGAACTGGCGGTAGCTTGCGGCTACTGGCACCTGTGGCGCTACAACCCGCAACTTGCCGAGGAAGGCAAAAATCCGTTCACGCTCGACTCCAAGGAGCCAAAGTGGGAAGACTTCCGCGACTTCCTGTTGGGCGAGGTGCGCTATTCCTCTGTCGCCAAGGCCTATCCCGCAGAGGCAGAAGAGCTCTTCTCTGCCGCGGAGCGCATGGCGAAGCTGCGCTACCAGACCTATGTCCGCAAGAGCCAAGAGGACTGGAGCGAGGTAATTTAAGTAACAGACAGACAAAACTTCTCTTGATAGAAGATGGCCTGCAGAAATCTGCAG
>CAUULA010000080.1:0-12532 GCA_963545855.1 uncultured Prevotella sp. | reverse complement strand
GATGACGTCGAGTCTCGTGGGCTCGGAGATGTGTATAAGAGACAGCTGCAAAGAAGGTTGCAAAGTTCAAGGCTGGTGCAGAATTAGCTGACGCTGTTAAGTAATTGCAACTACTATTTAGAACTATTCTTTGATTACCCCCCGAAAGTTGATTGTTTAACTTTCGGGGGATAATTATGTATTTTCCTATCCATAAAGAACATACAAATACTGACTTCTCAAATTCATGTATCGAAAGAATTTCTTTCGGCGATTTGTATAAAATTGGTATTTCCCATTATTTTCTTAACGCTTTATTATAAAAAAGTGGTATAGCAATTAAACATCTCCTTATCACCAACCATTCTTCAGGAACCAAGAGCCTGCCAAAGCGCATTGTTTAAGTTTAAAGAATAGGCCAGGCATATACTGAATCATTACATCTTGGCTATATATAAAAGTATAAAATCGAAATCGAACGAAATGAGCCCGGCAGAATGCCGAGCTCATTATCTTGAACTTAATAATATTTATCTTCAGAGATTCATGTTAGAACACTATCCTTGCCATTTGAATAATTATCTAACAGCTACCTAATTCCAATAAGGATTCCCTTGGCGCTCCTGCTGTGGGATTTCCCAAGTATAGTGGGATATAGGTTTCATGCTCCAATGATTAGCACCACGGGCAGGAACCGTTCCCCAACGCTTCTGATTGAAGAAAGCCCAATCTCCTTCTCCCCACATTTCAATACGCCATTGCAATCTTATCATATCCAAAGTCGACATAGCATTCATTGTATTGGCACAGGTCATGGTTGGCTTATTAGGTAAGGTGCGCGCTGCTAACAGTTTATCCAATACAGTCTTTGCTTCGGCTTCTTGCCCATTTTGGGCATAGGCCTCGGCCAACATTAACAGAACTGCAGACGATCGATAGTAAATAAAATCTGAAACACTAGAATGATTTGCATGATTGGTATAGCCAATAGCAGAAGTTGCTGCCCACTTCAAGTTGGTGTATGCGGGAATATCATAGGTATACCATGTAGAATCCCCATTTTCATAGGAATAAATAGAGTAATTCTTAAATGGCTTTGAAAGAAAACAAACCTTACGGCAGTCGTTGTCAGACATGGCATCATACAGATTTTGGTCTATTTGATAACACTTGTTTAAACGACTCTTCAAAGTATTAAAATACTCCCAATATTTAGAAGAAGCACCTCTTGCTTCTCCGAAAATAGCTTCTGGGTTTCTCTCAAGATTGAAGAATGCATTTTTCTCTGCATTATAATCAGAACCTATCCATCCTTTGTTTTTATCACGCGCTGCTACATATGGAAGCAAAGATTCGTTCATTCCATAATCTTCTGCTTTAATAAGGTTAGGATAATGAGTCAATAAATCTGTGGCCGCTTCAATAACCGTAGCCCAGTCTTTCATATCTAAAGCCACACGAGCACGGATATATTGGGCAACAGCACAATCTATATCGTGGATTTTATCAGCATCATTACCAATGGTATATCCGCCCTCTCCGATATCTGAGGCTTTAAAACACTCTACTGCATATTTTAGGGAATCTTTTAGCCATTTCCAGGTTTCCTTTACAGATAGCGGCGGTAAAGGATCATTATATGCATACTTATTATAGATAGGCCAGCCTTGTTTCGTATCCGAAGCAACATCTTTCAAATCTGTCCAACGCTCCATTAGCTGCATATATCCCATGGCCTTAATGGTAAGGCAACGAGCTTTATATCCCTTTTGCAATGGTGTCTTAGGATTGTTCAACCAGTCTAAAGGTTTCGTTGCAGCTGCAATCTTCAATACAGGTCCTATATAGTACCCATAGTTTTGCTCACTCTGATCATCTTCCCAGTAAGGCAGGTTGTCATGATTCTGATAGAACAAGGTCCAACTACCTTTATCACTCTCTCGACCCTCTACAACATCACCCGATTGTACGAAACGCCTTAACTCAAATGAGGATTCATAAGCATTGCTATTAGAATAACCTCTATTCATCTTTGCATCGTAAAGATTTACATAGTTTGGCATAACATTGACCATGCCACCTAATACCCTTTCCGTATTTTTATCAGATTCTTCCTTGTACTTGTTTATTTCTTCGTCTGTAAATTTATTAGGATCCGTAACATCCAGACGAGAACTGCAAGCCGCAAAAGACAATCCAAGAACCGTAAAAACGATTACATTCCTATATATCTTCATATTCCTTTATATTTAATTAGAAATCAATATTCAAACCAATCGTAATGGTCTGCATTTGTGGATAAGACATATCCTGCACTTCCATACCACCAATTGTAGAAGCAGTTGGATCAAGCCCTTGCTTCTTAGAGAATAATAACACATTATCAGCAGATACATACGCACGCAACTTGCTAATTCCTATTTTCCTTATAAGGTTTTGGGGAAGCGTATAGCCTAATGTAACATTTTTAATACGGAAATAGCTAGCATCAAATAGGGCCATATCGGTATAATTATATCCTCCGAGACTAGATCCGTCATAATGGAGAGAGCCCACACTTTCCTCATCGCCTTGGAACCATTGCATAGGGAAATAGGCGCCTGCATTATCAGGGGTCCAAGTATTGCCTATTAAGTCATTCGATGGTGGCATGCTCTGCCTTACCAAGTCAGAGCCCTTATACAAATTATTTCCATATTCTGTTGAGAAGAACTTTCCTCCAAGCTGATAAGCTGCTACGATGCCCAAATCTATGTTACGCCAACGGACCGAAGTTGTTATACCACCCATAAAGTCCGGAGTTGCGCTACCCACCTCATAACGAGAAGCATCGGAATAGGCTGTAGTCTTTACATCTTCCCCTTGTTTATATTGTTTATAGCGACCATTATGTCCATATTCTCCGGTTTCTTTGTCTGGAGTTACATCTTTATATGTTACACGATGCCAATACAGTGGCAACCCTGTTTCCTGGTCAACACCTGCATATTTAAACATATAAAGATTAAAGAGATCCCTTCCTTCACCGCGTAAATAGAAGACTCCTCTGCCCTCAACTCGACCTGTGCCAGCCGTCAACATAGCCTCATTGTTAGCGGTCCAACAACCTTTAGGGAGATCAATGGTTTCGTCCCAATAAGGAATCTGACTTGCAGGAACTTTTACTAATATAGTACGATAATGGGTACCATTGATTCCAACGCTCCAAGTCCAATCTTTTGTACGGATAATATCAGCATCCAACTCAAACTCGATACCTGTATTGCGAAGTTTCGCTGAATTCTTGATAAGCGTCTCATTCCCTGCATTTGCTAAAGGAGATACAATCTGGTTATAAAGCGAGTTTGTTGTCAAATGATTATAGTAATCAATGGCACCGGTGATGCGATTGTTAAGCAAAGAGAAATCAACGCCTATGTCAACCTGGTGAATGTTTTCCCAAGTAAGGTCATCACGCACAAGTCCTCCGGAATTCACCACGAAAGTCTTTGGGACACCTGTTCCGTTGGTGGAAGACTGCCAAGCGGCAACGCCATAGTTCCATGTATGATTCAAGTAATAAGAGGTCAATCCGTTAGAGTTACCGGTAACACCATAACTCGCGCGAAGTTTAAGATTATCCAGCCAACTCTTGGCATTAGCCATAAAATTCTCTGAAGAAATCCTCCAGCCTGCTCCCAAAGACCAGAAAGTACCCCAGCGATTTTCTTTTGTAAACTTAGAAGATGCGTCACGGCGGAAAGATGCTGATGCATAATAGCGATCAGCATAAGTATAGTTCGCACGACCAAGATAAGACTCTGTACGGAACTTATCCAATGACCATCCAGGATTGGGAAAAGCAGAAATATTAGAATAACGACTTACAAAGTTACCCGGAATCAGATAGCCCGGAATCATTTCATAAGCAGCCCCGAAATTCACATCTTTCCTATCAAGATCCTCATACTCATGGCCGACCATTGCATCCACATGGTGTTGTTTTCCAAAGTCCTGAGAGTAAGATAACAGCTGCTGTGTATTGATGATACGCCGACTATAAGTCAGAATACCGATGCCGCCATTGGGTGCCCCACGACCGGCAATACTGTTCATATAGCGAGTACGACGCCAGTTGGTTTCATCCATATTAAAATTCAAGTTGAATTTGAAATATTTCAAAAAAGAAAATTCTGCAAATAAACGACCCGTCCACAAGGCAATATCCTGACGATCCTGATTGGTCTTAGCCTCATAGATAAAATCGCGAGTCCATGCGGAATAAGCAACATTACCGGCCCCAAAAGGAGAATAGGATTTATTGGCTACATTCAAAATCGCATCACCATTTGCATCATACATTACCTTTCCTTCCTTATCCCTTTGATATAGAGGAACGATGGGAGTCCATCCCTTTACATACATGATTGCATTACCTGAAGCCGCGCCAATCTGACGGGGGCCCCAGCGTCCTGCCTGAGCATGAGTTTTTGTATTAGAATACCCGATGTTGGCACCAACCTTCATCCAGTCAAATAGCTGTGCATCCATGTTAGCACGACCATTATAACGACGGAAATCATTATACTTCAAATAAGAAGGTTCATTCTGATATCCCAGGGAGAAATAATAATGCATTTTATCCGTCCCGCCGCTTGCCGACAAGTTATACTCTTGACGAAAAGCATGTTTAAACAAAAGGTCTTTTGCCGTATCACTATAAAGCAATCTTGCTGCAGGATTCAGTCTGCCCGTAGCAGGATCTATCAAATACTCACCACTCATTGTAGAACTTGACTGTGTGCCACTACCAGTATTGGTATAAATCGCCCCCGGTAGATCGTAAGCCATATTATTACGCAACACATTCATCTGAAAGGCGGTTTCGCTGTTATTATAATCAAATAAATGCTGACTGGCAAATAGGCGTGCTTCTTCATCCGTGTGATTCGGACTCTTTACATTGGTATAAGGGAATCCCTGGGAATCGGTACCTGGCAGACCTGTTCCGTTCACACCATAGCGATAGGAATTATAAATGCTCTTCCATACATATTCGTAATAAGTAGCCGCATTATCTATGGAGTTTACATTATAGTTTCCTATGGAATTCCAGCCCCAGCGACTCTCAAAAGTAATCTTAGCCTTACCGCTTTGTCCTCTTTTCGTAGTAATCAACACAACACCATTAGCGCCACGAGAACCATATAATGCCGTGGAGGCTGCATCTTTTAAGATAGAAATAGAGGCAATGTCGTTAGGATCTAACTGCGACAAAGGGTTTTCCCATTCGGAATTAGTTTGTTGGGCAACACCATCAATTACAATAAGAGCTGCCGAACTATTCCCGTTCGTAGAACTTACACCGCGGATACGCACGGCCATATCGAAACCCGGTTGCCCGTCTACTGCCGCCACTTGAATACCAGGGGCTGCACCTTCCAATGCGCGAGTTACGGTAGTAGTATTCTGAACCTGAATATTTTCCGGCCTTACAGATGTCATGGAGCCCGTCAGGTCTTTCTTCTTCTGAACACCATAAGCTACCACAACCACCTCGTCTAAGGCTTCAGAATCTTGAACCATACTTACAGCCACAGAATTTCCAACAACAGTTACATCCTGCGACTTGTAACCTACATAGCTCACGGAAACCTTGGATTCCTGATTAATCCGCAAGGTGAACTTTCCTTCTATGTCGGTAATGGTTCCGTTCGAGGGATTTCCCTTCTCCACTACCGTGGCTCCCATTACAGGCTGGCCTGTCTCATCAAGCACCGTACCAGTAACTGTCTTTTTTGCCTGTTGCTGTATCGCGACAGTGTTTTCATTTGTGCCGAGTTCGGACGCTGACACACATACTGGAGGCAGCAGGAGCAAAGAGACAGCGAGCAGGTTTTTCCACCGTCTTCTCTCCAGCAAATCGAATGAACGACTCTTCAAATTCTCATCCATAAATTATCATTTTAGGTTAAACAAATATATTGGTTTCACAAGATTCCCATATTTAGTAAATTAAAAAATCACAATATGTCGGTCGTGGTATTATTTGCCGAAAATGAATTCGTCTATTTTTTATCAACGCCGCAAACATACGAAATATTTCGCATATTTTACAACTATTTTGTTCTTTTTCTAATTTGCAATCGTTAAAAAATAGTTAAATAGGCTCAATTTTTTGTGCAAGATATTAACTGTTTAAATGCTTCTTCATAAGATTACGATATGACAAATAAAGATTAAGCCAAGGTGTTCCCATGACGATCATCCATTATGGAAAGAGTGTTAAAACAGATGTATAGGGACAAAAGCCAACAGGCCTTGGAATCAATCTTACTCGCTTGGCACCTAAAAATGATACCTCTTTATTAGATTTAGCTTATACAATTCTTAAAAGAAAGTCCCACACAACATTGACGGGCAATGAAGTGTGGAACCAATCTGTTGTCCCAGGCGGATTCGAACCACCACTGACAGAACCAAAAACTGTAGTGCTACCATTACACCATAGGACAATCTGGGTGCAAAGGTAGTGGATTTTTCACCCACTACCAAATTTTCAAGCCTTTTTCTTTATTTAACGGTGATGAGATAATAGTTCTTCTTACCCCTCTGCACCAATAGATACTTACCGTCGATAAGGTCTTCCGCCGTAACAAGCCGGTCAAAAGACTGAAGCTTTTCCTTGTTCAGCGACACGCCACCTCCTTGTACAAGTTTGCGCATTTCCCCCTTGCTCTGGAATATTCTGGCTTCATCAGTTACGAAAAGGTCTACCGCAGGTTGACCCAGTTGCTCTTTTGACATGTCAAAACGGGGGACACCGTCGAATACATCAAGCAAGGTCTGTTCATCAAGCTGCCTCAAGCTGTCTTTTGTTGCCTTTCCAAAAAGGATGTTAGAGGCCTCGATGGCTGCCTGCAGGTCTTCCTTGGAGTGAACCATGGTGGTAACCTCTTCCGCAAGCCTTTTCTGCAGGACGCGCCGCCCAGGATCCTTACTATGCTCGTCCACGAGGGCTGCAATGGTTTCCTTGCCAAGCGAAGTGAATATCTTAATGTAGCGTTCTGCATCCTCATCGCTTACATTCAGCCAGAACTGATAGAATTTATAAGGCGTCGTGCGATTACGGTCGAGCCAGATATTACCACTTTCCGTCTTTCCGAATTTCTTTCCGTCAGACTTGGTTATCAGCGGACAAGTGAGCGCATAGGCCTCAGCCTCCTGACCGAGAGTTCGGCGAATAAGTTCCGTACCTGTCGTCATGTTGCCCCACTGGTCATTTCCGCCGAGCTGGAGCCTTACCCCATGGTGCTGATAAAGATAAAGAAAATCGTAGCCTTGTAAGAGCTGATAGGTGAATTCTGTAAAGGAAAGTCCGTCTCGGGCCTCTCCATTGAGTCGCTTCTGGACACTGTCTTTTGCCATCATATAGTTCACCGTGATATGTTTACCCACTTCACGGGCAAAGTCAAGGAAGGTAAAGTCTTTCATCCAGTCGTAGTTATTCACCATCTCTGCCTTATTCGGCTCATGTCCTTCAAAATCAAGAAACTTCGATGCCTGCTTCTTTATGGCCTCCTGGTTATGATAGAGGGTCTCCGTATCCAGCAAATTACGCTCCTGGCTCTTACCCGAGGGATCGCCAATCATGCCAGTCGCTCCACCCACAAGCAAGAAAGGCTTGTGCCCACAACGCTGTAAATGACGAAGCATCATGATGCCGCACAGATGGCCGATATGCAAAGAGTCGGCCGTAGGGTCAGTACCTAAATAGGCAGAGACGAGTTCTTTCTGAAGCAATTCTTCCGTACCCGGCATGATTTGAGCCAGCATACCGCGCCATTTCAGTTCTTCTACAAAGTTTTTTGTCATTGAATCGTAGATCTTTTTGTTTTTATATTTTTGTTGACGGGGCCCGGCATGTCCGGAAACTTACGGCACGGGATCATATCCCGAACCACCCCATGGATTACATCTCAAGACCCTCCAAACAGCCAATGCAAGCCCCTTTATAGGCCCGTGCTTCGATAAAGCCTGCCGGGCATATTCCGAGCAGGTCGGAGTAAAGCGGCACGAAGGAGGCATATAGGGGGTAATAAAATTCTGATAAAATCTGATTGGGAGAATGAGCAGCCATGTCAGTCCCCTCGAGATCCAATGAACAAGCCTCAGATTCCTCATAATTTCTCACTTAAACGAGTCAAAAGCCCCATTACGCTCTGTTCTACCTTGTTTGTAGGATACACCTTATTGTCAAGCCAGACAAACGCCATGACAAGCTGCCGCATATCCGTATTCAGCATTTGAGTTATCAAAGCCTTGTTCTTGCGATAAGCCTCACGAATCTGTCGTTTTACCCGGTTGCGCTTTACGGCATGCTTAAGACACCGCTTCGGAACGCTCACAAGCATCATTACCGATGGTTTCTCCGCTGCCTTTCGCTCCTTCAGCATATATACCACCCTTACGGGATAGCTCGTCATAGCATGGCTTCCGCCTCCCGTAAAGAGCTCGTCTATCAGCTTCTTGCTGCATATGCGCTCTTCCTTCTTCAGTGTGAGAGCTCCCGATGCAGGCATCTCTTTATTTCTTTCTCTTCTTCAGGTAAGCATTCAAGGCACTCGACATTGAGGGATGCTCCTTTGAGGGAGCTTCTACATCAGGGCGAAGCCCCTCTTCCGCAACGGTCTTTGTCGTGGCCGGGCCGAATGCCGCAATCTTGATATCACCCTGCTTGAATTCGGGGAAGTTTTTCTTCAGGGCCTTAACGCCCGTGGGACTGAAAAACACGAGCATGTCATAGTTAAAGTTGTTCTTCTCCTCCTCCGTGAAATCATTACTCACGGTGCGATACATCACGCACTCCTCATGGTTCAGTTTTTTCTCGTCGAGCATATTCTTCACATCATCATTGTGAACGCTACTCATCGGGACGAGGAACTTCTCCGTCTTATGCTTTGCCATGATAGGCACGAGATCATCGATCTTACCGGTATTGCCGAAGAATATCTTGCGCTTACGATACTGCACATACTTCTGGATATAGAGAGCTATGGTTTCGATGACGCAGAAGTACTTCATGTCTTCGGGAATCGTTATACGCATTTCCTTGGCGATTTTGAAGTAGTTGTCAATGGCATGACGCGAAGTGAACACTACGGCGGTGTAGTCGAGCAGGTTTATTCTCTGCTGGCGGAACTCTTTCGCAGACAATCCTTCCACCTTGAAGAATGGACGGAAAACGCACTGAACGCCATGTTCTTTCTCCAGATCATAGTAGGGCGACTTCTCACTAGAAGGCCTTGGCTGTGAGATAAGGATCTTCTTTATCATCTTTCTTTCTTAAAAATTTATTTTCAAATAACTGTTTGCCGTAACCATAACTCCCCACAATGCAAGCATTGGAATTATTTCAAGCGCACAAAAGTACAAAATATTTTGCAGAAAAGAGCCTTCCTTGCGAAAAAAGATGATATATGTCTTATAGAAGGTGAGCATTTTCACAAAAACCAAGAGAACGATGGCGTAAATCACCGCCGTTTGCATCGATATCCCGAAAAAAGCCTGAAGCACGACAATGGGGAAAAGAGCGACGCCCTCCATCGATGCGATAAACAAAAATGACTTCAGCCACTGTTCATTATTTCTCCTGTCGAAAAACACCCATCCCGTGAACCAGTAAAGAAACATCTTCAACAGGAAATAGGCAAATCCGACGCCCGTATAGATTGCTATGACCGGATACGGAGACAGCATGAAGGTCTCGCCCACATAAGCATTACTATAGAAAAAGAAGAAAAGAGCCAGAAGCAGATAAGTCTGCAGCACCAGGAATATCTGAAAGCGAATCTCATTGGCCGTCTCAGAAATCTGGGTTACATTCTCATGGGGAACGAAAAAGAAGTTCTTAGCCTGCCGGGAGATGAACTTTCTGGACTGCGAGAAGGCCACCAAGGCCAGAATGAAACAGCCTATCAGTAGGCTCGTGAAGAAATTATCGTTGGCAATGGCATAAGGAATCGGATCGCCGGAGACACCAAGACGCCCCCCGGGGAGTTCGGGATGGAAGAGCGAGTCGTCCATGAAAAACGACTCCTTGTAATAGGTGGGCAGCCCAATGTCCCGGACACTCTTGCTCCGGGGATGGCCGGGCAGATGAAGCGTGTCCGGCATCTGGCTCCAATGAATCTCCGAGGGCTTGACATGCAGCTGTATGGCGGAGTCCATCTGGGCAGGCGTGGCATCCTTCGGCAGCCAGCCCACCACCTCGCGGGGGGTAGGCTGACGGTGTTGCTTGACAGACTCGGGAACTTCTTCCCCGAGCCGGGCACCACCCGTATGCCCCAATATGATGGAGTCTGCCTGCTGTATCATAAGCCGAAAGCCTTCTTGATGTCCTCTATTTTGTCAAGCTTCTCCCAGGTGAAGAGCTCCACTTCCATCGTCTTCACCTCATGGTAGAGACTGGTAAAGGTTTTCTTTACCACTTCGTTCCTGCGTCCCATATGACCATACGAAGCCGTTTCGAGATACATTGGCTGGTAGAGTTTCAATGCATGCTCGATGGCTTTCGGCCGGAGATCGAACATCGTGCCTATCTTCTTCGCGATTTCTCCGTCCGATAAGCCCACATGACTTCGCCCGTAAGTGTTCACATAGATGCTCACGGGCTGTGCAACGCCGATGGCGTAGCTGAGCTGAACCAGCATCTCGTCGGCAACACCAGCCGCCACCATGTTCTTGGCGATATAGCGGGCAGCATAGGCAGCACTGCGATCCACCTTCGAGGAATCCTTGCCGGAGAAGGCACCGCCGCCGTGAGCGCCCTTGCCCCCATAGGTGTCTACGATGATCTTGCGCCCCGTAAGCCCTGTATCGCCGTGAGGACCGCCGATAACGAACTTTCCCGTAGGGTTGACCAGATACTTGATGTCGTCGTTGAAGAGCGCAAGCACTTTCGCGGAGTGAATCCGGGCTTTCACGCGAGGGATCAGGATGTTGACGACATCCTCCTTGATTTTCGCCAGCATGCGTTCGTCGTCGCTGTCAAATTCATCGTGCTGCGTGCTTATCAAGATGGTATCAATGCGCTGCGGGATGTTGTCGTCGCTATACTCCACGGTAACCTGGCTCTTTGAGTCAGGCCGAAGATAGGTCATCACCTTTCCCTCCCTACGGATGTCAGCAAGCGTCGTCATCAGCAGATGGGCCAGGTCAAGCGACACGGGCATATAATTCTCTGTCTCGTTGACGGCATAGCCGAACATCATGCCTTGGTCTCCGGCACCCTGCTCCTCCTCTTCGGCCCGCTCCACGCCACGGTTGATGTCGCCGCTCTGCTCATGGATGGCGGTCATGATGCCGCAACTGTCGCCGTCAAACTGATACTCCGCCTTGGTATAGCCAATCCGGTTGATGATGTGGCGAGCAATGGCCTGAAGGTCGATATAGGCCTCCGACCGCACTTCGCCCATGATAACCACCTGTCCGGTAGTAACAAAGCTCTCGATGGCACAATGCGCCTTAGGGTCGTAAGCCAGAAACTGGTCGACCAAAGCGTCGCTGATCTGATCGGCAACCTTGTCAGGATGCCCCTCTGAAACGGATTCTGAAGAAAACAAATAACTCATTTTTTCCCAAACTTTTTTAAGTGGAAAAACACCAAACGACCGTAAAATCTTTTTCTGGATTTTGCAGTTTTAGCATTTTTTAGTGTGGTTGCAAGCAGCCAAATTCTTCCACAAATGTTAAACCAATATTTTAAAATCATCGGCAAAGGTAGTCTTTTTTTCTGACTTCTCCAAATATTCAGAGGCTATTTATCAAATCCGAGACATCAAAAAGAAGATCGGTGGAAGTCATAAGGAAACCACATGCCGACCTGACACTTTCCCTCCCGAAGAACAGGAAGTCAACGACTGTCTGACAAAATCGGCGAGATTGTCCGACGAAATCGCCGATTTTGTTCCACGATTTCGCCGATTTCGTCATCCTTCTCACGGCAAACAGTAAGGCCGGGAGAATCATCTCCCGGCCTTTTCGTATAAGTAAACTGACCTGATGCTATACTTGCGCCGCATGCTAAAGACATCCTGCCTTCATCTTTTCTTGCCAGAGAGCTTCCGAAAAATCCACACACTGCCGGCAAATACCATCAATATCAGGAATATCAAGCCCCTTGTCTTTTCCTCATCCAATGCATAATAATGGCTGATCAGTCTGCCTAAGCAAGTACAAGCCGTAACCGCCAGACTGCCCAGGAAGAAAATGGCAGCCCCCTTTCTCTTGGCTTTCTCCTCCATCTTCCACAGCCAAGACCTTGCCAACAAGAGATAGGTACATAACGCTATATAAATGAGCGTAAGGCCAATGACAAGCCATAAGGCAAGGTTTTTGAGATTGACCAACAACAGAAACATGAAAACCATATATCCAGCCATCAGTAAAACCGACAGCAGACACCTTGATTTATCGTAGCCTGTCAAGTCGTAGTAATTCTCCTCCAATGTGTCCCACCACCGGGCTGTCTCTTATACACATCTGACGCTGCCGACGACTAGTCGAGTGTAGA
>CAUULA010000079.1:0-12590 GCA_963545855.1 uncultured Prevotella sp. | reverse complement strand
ATCTACACTCGACTAGTCGTCGGCAGCGTCAGATGTGTATAAGAGACAGAGGATTATCTTTGCATCGTATAACATAAAAAAATTGAATGGCAACGACACAACAGTTAGTTAAAACTATCATTAAAGGAATCCAAGAGAAGAAGGGACAGGACATCACCGTCGTAGATCTTTCGGGAATAGACGGAGCTATTGCCAATTACTTTGTTATCTGCCAAGGCAACTCCCCATCGCAGGTGGAAGCCATAACCGAATCCATTGTCGATACCGCAAGGAACGAAGAAGGCGAGAAGCCCGTAAATGTCGTGGGACTCGGAAACGACCAGTGGGTGGCCATGGACTACACCGATGTCCTCGTACACATATTCCTGCCGGAAATCAGGGAGTTCTACGATCTCGAGAATCTCTGGGAAGATGCCAAACTGACAACGGTTCCGAACCTCGATTAATGTGGCATGCTATTTGCCGGAATGTATCATATCATACATTTATTTTAATTTATGGACAATAACAGAAACCGATATAATCGGAGCAACAAGAACAGCAACCAGCCCAAGATGCCAAGGTTTAACATGACCTGGATCTATGTCATTGCCTTCGTGATGATAACTCTGGTCCTCTTCAATGGCGGTGGCGACCTCCTCGCGGGCGAAGGAGCCTCGAAGGTGGTTACATATACTAAGTTCAAGGAGTATATAGACGGCGGCTATGCCGAGAAGGTGGTAATCAACAAAACGGGCAACACGCTGAAGATGTATGTCAAGGCGAAGAATATCCGGGATGTCTTCCAGATGCCCGCCAAGCAGGTGGGACAGAACCCTTATGTGAAAGTTCAGTTCGGTTCCGTCGACGAATTGGAGAAGTATCTGGATGAATCGCAGAAAGCCGGAAAGATAAGAGACTTCGCCTACGACAACAAGGATGAGAACGGCTTGGGGAGCTTACTCTGGGGAATAGCCCCGTTTGCCGGTATCATCCTTATCTGGTGGCTCATGATGCGCGGCTTCAGCGGAGGCGCCGGAGGAGGCGGAGGCGGCGTGTTCAATGTCGGCAAGAGCAAGGCCAGGCTCTACGAGAAAGGCAACGAGATGGGCGTTACCTTCAAGGATGTGGCCGGCCAGGAAGGCGCGAAGCAGGAAGTGCAGGAAATCGTCGACTTCCTGAAGAACCCGAAGAAATATACCGACCTCGGGGGAAAGATTCCCAAGGGCGCATTACTTATCGGACCTCCGGGAACGGGAAAGACTCTGCTGGCCAAGGCTGTTGCCGGCGAGGCCGGCGTACCTTTCTTCTCCATGTCGGGGTCGGACTTCGTAGAGATGTTCGTAGGCGTGGGCGCGAGCCGTGTGCGCGATGTCTTCCGCCAGGCCAAGGAAAAAGCGCCGTGCATCATCTTCATCGATGAGATCGACGCCGTGGGTCGCGCGCGCTCTAAGAATCCGTCAATGGGCGGAAACGATGAACGCGAAAACACCCTGAACGCCCTTCTCACGGAGATGGACGGGTTTGGAACCAACTCGGGAGTCATCGTGTTGGCGGCTACCAACCGTGTGGATATGCTCGACGGAGCCTTGCTGCGGGCAGGCCGTTTCGACCGTCAGATCCATGTAGACCTGCCCGATCTGGCAGAGCGCAAGGCCATTTTCAATGTACACTTGCGGCCTATCAAGAAAGACGAGACCGTGGACATCGACTTCCTTGCCCGTCAGACGCCCGGCTTCTCGGGTGCAGACATCGCCAATGTATGTAACGAAGCGGCCCTCATTGCTGCCCGCCACAATAGCAATCATGTTACGAAACAGGACTTCCTGGATGCCGTAGACCGCATCATCGGCGGCCTGGAGAAGAAGACCAAGGTGATGACAGCCGACGAGAAACGAGCCATCGCCATCCACGAAGCAGGCCATGCCACCATCTCTTGGTTCTGCCGGCATGCCAATCCGCTCGTCAAGGTAACCATCGTTCCGCGTGGCCAAGCCCTCGGGGCGGCATGGTATCTGCCCGAAGAGCGCGTCATCACCACCAAGGAGGAGATGCTCGACGAGATGTGCGCGCTCCTTGGCGGCCGGGCTGCAGAGGACCTGTTCGTACAGCATATATCAACGGGTGCGATGAACGACCTTGAGCGCGCCACCAAGAGCGCTTACGGAATGGTGGCCTATGCGGGCATGAGCGACAAGCTGCCGAACATCTGCTACTATAACAATCAGGAATACCAGTTCCAGCGCCCCTACTCCGAGACGACGGCAAAGGTGATGGACGACGAGGTCCTGAAGATGATCAATGAGCAGTATGAGCGTGCAAAGCAGATCCTAACGGAGCACGCCAAGGGGCACAAGGAACTCTCCGACCTGCTCTTCCAGCGAGAAGTGATCTTCGCGGAGGATGTGGAGCGCATCTTCGGCAAGCGTCCGTGGACAAGCCGCTCGGAGGAAATCATCGAAGCCAACAAGGCCAACGCCCCCAAGCTGGAGGACATGCCCGACATCGTGAAACAGGCTCAGGCCGAGCATGAGTCCGCAAAAGCGGCCGAGGCAGGCGACGAAAAGGAACCAACAGAAGAAGAATAACGATTATGAGTGATAAGATGAAGAATCTCATTGTGAGAGCCATTACCGGAGCCTTGTTTGTAGTCATCATGGTGGTCTGCTTCCTGCGACCCGTTGCCATGGTGTTTCTGTTCTCGCTCATCACGGGCCTGACCATCTGGGAATACTGCGGACTGGTAAACGCGGAGAAGGAGATCACCGTCAACCGGTTTATCTCAACCGTGGCGGGAGTCTATTTCTTCCTCGCCGTGGCAGGCATCAACAGCGGCTACATACAGACCAGCGGCGTCTTCATACCTTATCTGCTCATCATCGTCTACCTGTTTATCTCGGAGCTTTACACGAAGAACGCCAATGCCATCAACGACTGGGCATACACCATGCTCGCCCAGATGTACATCGCCCTGCCGCTCTCCATGATCAATGTGCTGGCTTTCCGCCAGTCGGCCGACGGCACCGTCAGCTTCTATTATCTGCTGCCGCTCTGCGTATTCATCTTCCTGTGGGTCAACGATACGGGCGCCTACTGCAGCGGTTCGCTCTTCGGACGGCACAAACTGTTTCCCCGCATCAGCCCGGGGAAGTCTTGGGAGGGCAGCATAGGCGGCGGCCTGCTCGTGCTCATCACGGCTGGAGCCATCGGATATTTCGAGAATCAGGGCGCCAATCTCTCCGGGCTGACCGTCGCGCAATGGATAGGGCTCGGCCTGACCGTGGTGTTCTTCGGCACCTGGGGCGACCTTGTGGAAAGCCTTTTCAAGCGCACACTGGGCATCAAGGACAGCGGAAGCATCCTTCCCGGCCACGGCGGCATGCTCGACCGGTTCGACTCTTCGCTCATGGCGATTCCCGCCTCCGCCATCTATCTTTACACCCTGACCTTGTTCTAACCGCAAGGGGAAAAAGACGAGAATACTACAAAAAGTCAAGCGAGAGGCCGACGGACAAGAAAACGCATGAGGCCCGTACTTTTCATAACGAATCGTACGGGCCTCATTCTTCGGGTCGGGCAACAGCAAGCCTTACTTGTTACTCATATCCTTAACCTCCAGGGTCTTGCAAACCAAAACTGCAGCGATACCCAGAACCAATGCGAATGTTCCCATTTCTAAATCTTTTAGTTGATAAATTCTCGTTTAACTCGGGCGCAAAGGTAGTCTGCCTCCTGCACTCGCACAAGGTTTTCCCATGATTTATATCATATATCGTGATTTTATTGACAAAGGTCAATAAGAGAAGATGTCTCCACCCGCAACCTGAAAGGCCGCTGCCAGTTTGACGAAATCGGCGAAATCGTGGGACGAAATCGGCGAGACTGTCCTGCGAAATCGGCGATTTCGTCAAACCGACAGCGGCATACCGGTTTCCTTTCTGCCATGGACGAGGCTCTTGTCTGTCGCTAACGGGACTCCTGTTTGCCGTTTTGCCTGAGCAGACCGGCCATCATCCGCGCCGCATTATCAGGCGCGACGGCATCGCCAAGGAGGTCGCGAACCTCGCCGTAGGCCTTGAGCATCTCCTCGCGGGCAGGCTGGCCGGGCAGCAGTCGGGCCAGCTCACGGCTGATGGCCTCCACGCCGAAGCGGTCGGCAAAGAGCTCCTGCACGATTTCGCGGTCGGCAATGAGGTTCACGAGGCTGATATACCGGCACTGGATGATATGGTTGAAGGCAAAGCGAATCAGCTTCGGCACGGGCGTCTCATAGCAAACCACCTGCGGAACGCCAAGGAGAGCAGTCTCGAGAGTGGCCGTCCCGCTCGTAACCAGCGCCGCCGTGGCATGACGGAGCAAAGCGTAGGTCTCGTTCTTCACCCGAGCAAGCGGCAGGTCTATGTTTCTTGAGGCCTGGCCCACCATACGGTCGTAAAACGCATCATCGACCGACGGCGCGCAGGCCAGCACCGGCTGATAGTCGGGGAAGTCGCTCACGGCTCCTGTCATGGCGGGCAGGTTGTCCTTGATTTCCTGCTTCCTGCTTCCGGCCAGCAGGGCGATGATAGGCTTCGCAGGGTTTAAGCGGTTGCGCTTGCAAAACTCCTCCCGGCTCTCATGATAGCTGTCGAGGAAGCCGCGCACCTCCTCCACCGTCGGGTTTCCCACATAGTGGATTTTGTAATGATGTTTCCCTTCATAAAAGGGAACCTCGAACGGCAGGATGGAGAACATCTCATCGACATCCCGCTTGATGCTCCTGATGCGCCATTCCTTCCATGCCCATATCTTGGGCGATATGTAGTAGTAGACCGGAATGTTGGTCTCTGCATGCACGAATTTCGCTATCTTCAAGTTGAATCCAGGATAGTCTACAAGTATTACTACATCAGGGTTCCAGGCCACGATATCCTTCTTGCACATCGCCAAGCTGCGGAAGATGGTGCGCAGGTGGAGAAGCACGGGCACAAAGCCCATGTAGGCCAACTCCTTATAGTGCCTCACGCGGGTGCCCCCAACGGCTGCCATGAGGTCGCCTCCAAAGAAGCGAAAGTCAGCCTTACTGTCAATATTCTTCAGGGAGTTCATCAAGCGGCTTGCATGAAGGTCGCCGCTCGCCTCCCCTACGATGAGATAGTATTTCATAACTGCCACCTCCTGATTCGTTCCATCGCCTCATAGGCCGTTACATCCATGGTGGTCGGCGTAATGGCCACATACCCGTGGCTGACGGCCCACTGGTCGGTGTCATCGGCGGCAGGCTCGTCGTTCTCATACTGGCCTACCACCCAGAAGTAGTCGTAGCCGCGCGGATGATGCTCCTTCACGATTTCCTGCACCCATCGACCATAGGACATGCGGCACACCCTGACGCCCTCGAAAGTCTCCCGGTGAGGGAAATTGACATTCAGGCAGACGCCTTTCGGCAGACCCTCTGCCAACACACGCTTCACGATCTGCCGCACATAGCGGGCGAGGTTGCCCTGATCGGCCGTCTCGTCGTAGTTGCAATTCGAGAACGCTATCGACGGAATATACTTCATGCAGCCCTCCATCGCCACGCCCATGGTGCCCGAATAGTGGGCGTTCACCGTCGAATTGTCGCCGTGGTTGATGCCCCCGAGGACAAGATCGGGCTTCCGTTCCCGGCAAAACTGGTCTATCGCGAGCTTCACGCAGTCGACGGGAGTGCCGTTGCAAGACCACACCTCCACATCTTCTCCCATGTTATGGCGACGCTTCAGACGGAGCGGAGGAACGGCCGAGAAGGCACACGAATACCCCGAGCGTGCCGATTCGGGCGCACAGACAAGCACATCGGCAAAGTCTTTCACCATGTCTACGAGCGCCCGGATGCCCACCGAGTGATAGCCGTCATCGTTGGAAATGAGTATTAACGGTTTTTTAATATCCATAATTTTCATTTTATTTTCCTCGCAAAAGTACGAAAAAAAGGTTAATCTTACGACTTTCTCCCGTAAAATATGTATCTTTGCAATCAAAACAAACTATAGAAAGGGGCTAAAATGGGTAAAATAATTGCAATCGCAAACCAAAAAGGCGGCGTAGGGAAGACCACCTCCTCCATTAACCTTGCTGCTTCTCTGGCCACTCTGGAGAAGTCGGTACTCATCGTAGATGCCGACCCCCAGGCCAATGCATCCAGCGGTTTAGGCGTCGACATCACGCAGGTGGAGTGCTCCATCTATGAGTGCATCATCGACCACGCCGATGTACGCGACTCCATCTACACCACTGACATCGAGGGACTGGACATCATTCCGAGTCATATCGACCTCGTGGGAGCGGAAATCGAGATGCTGAACCTCGACAACCGGGAAAAGATTCTGAAGAGCGTACTCGACCCCATCCGCGACGAATACGACTATATCCTCATCGACTGCTCGCCCTCGCTGGGGCTTATCACCGTGAACGCGCTCACCGCGGCCGACTCCGTCATCATTCCGGTGCAGTGCGAATACTTCGCGCTGGAAGGAATCAGCAAGTTGCTCAATACCATCAAGATCATCAAGAGCCGCCTGAACCCGAAACTCGAGATAGAGGGATTCCTGCTCACGATGTACGACAGCCGCCTCCGCCTTGCCAACCAAATATACGACGAGGTGAAGCGACACTTCCAGGAGCTGGTCTTCAAGACCATCATCCAGCGCAATGTGAAACTCAGCGAGAGTCCGAGCCATGGCCTGCCGGCCATCCTGTATGACGCAGACTCTACGGGCGCCAAGAATTATATGGCACTTGCCAAGGAAATCATGAACAAGAACAACTAAGAAAATGGCGGTACACAAGAAATACAACACCAGCACGAAGAACAACGCCTTGGGACGAGGACTTGACGCGCTGATTTCCACGGACAGCGTTACCACCAGCGGATCCTCTACCATCAACGAGATTCCTATCTCGCAGATTGAGGCAAACCCAAACCAGCCACGCCACGAATTTGACGAGGAAGCACTTCATGAACTTGCCGTAAGCATTAAGGAAATCGGCATCATCCAGCCTATCACGCTGCGACAAGTGGCATCCAACCGATTTCAGATTATTGCCGGAGAGCGTCGCTGGAGAGCCTCGCAACTTGCCGGCCTGAACTCCCTGCCGGCCTATATCCGCACCATCGATGATGAGAATGTCATGGAAATGGCACTCGTGGAGAACATTCAACGCGAGGATCTGAATGCCATCGAAATCGCTCTTGCTTATGAGCATCTGATGGAAGGCACAGGGATGACTCAGGAAAAAGTAAGTGAGCGTGTAGGCAAAAGCCGTACCGCCATCACCAACTATTTACGACTGCTGAAACTCCCGGCACAAATCCAGATGGCACTTCAGAAAAAGGAGATTGACATGGGACATGCCCGTGCACTGCTGTCGCTTGAAAATCCCGCCCTTCAGATTAAGCTTTACAAGGAGATTATAAAGAATGCATACTCCGTGAGAAAGGTTGAAGACATGGTAAGACTCCTCAAAAACGGGGAGGATATAGAAAGCGGTAAGCGCAAGATAACCGCCAAGGCCCAGCTTTCCAAGGCTTACGAGAACTACAAGAAGCTGCTCTCCGGTGTCCTGAATGCCAAGGTTCAGCTCTCGGCCACCGCCAAAGGAAAGGGCAAAATCACGATTTCTTTCGCCAACGAGGACGATTTGAGCCGGATCATGGATATCCTGGGGAAGATTAAAGAATAACCGATAGTGGATACTGTGCACCATATCAAGTCGCTCATTGCCATCACCTGCATGCTGCTGATGCCATCCCCACTATCGGCGCAAGTAGAGGAAGACACGCTCAAGGCAAAGGAAACCCTCACCGCGAAGGATTCCATACGACTGATAAAGGACGATTCCGTCCTGCCCGTCAGGCATGGGCGCGACTGGGCAACATGGCGGCCGAATGCCAAGAGGGCACTCTGGCTCTCCCTGGTTCTTCCCGGTGCGGGGCAGATTTACAATCGGAAATACTGGAAGCTGCCCATCGTCTATGGAGGCTTCGTCGGCTGCGTCTATGCCTTGCGGTGGAACAACATGATGTACAAAGACTATTCCCAAGCCTACATGGACCTCATGGACGACGACCCCAGCACGCAGAGCTATAACCAGTTTCTGCATCTCGGCAACACCATCGACGACAGCAACAAGAGCCGCTATCAGGAGATCTTCAAGAAGCGAAAGGATAGATACCGCCGTTGGCGCGACCTCAGCCTCTTCGCGATGATAGGGGTCTACGCCCTCTCGGTAATCGACGCCTATGTCGACGCCTCCCTTTCGGAGTTCGATATTTCGCGCGACCTCAGCCTGAGGGTCAAGCCCACGGTCATCAGCCACGGCGAATCACGCAACCCCATGCAATCTTCAGCATTAGGATTGCAATGCAGTCTGAATTTCTAAAGATATGAAAATGAAAAGTATATATATAATTATTACCGCAATGATGCTGGGCTCTACAGCCATCAAAGCCCAGAACAAGAACGAAATCACCGTAACAAACGAAGAAGGGAAACAAGAGGTCATCGACCTCCCGGAAGGCATGACCAGCGAGTTTGACTCCCTGATGTACTTGTATAACTCAAAGACCTATCTCAAGGCAGACACCAGCTGCAACCTTCCTGACATCAATCCCGTATACGACAAGGAAGTCTACAAGGAGCGTTTGAGTAGGATTCCGTCGGTAATAGAGATGCCTTACAACGAGGTTGTGCAGAAGTTTATCGACAAATATAGCGGCCAGTTGCGCCGTTCCGTCAGCCTGATGCTCGGCGCACAGAACTTCTATATGCCCATCTTTGAAGAAGCCTTGGAGGCTTACGGTCTGCCGCTGGAGCTGAAATACCTGCCCGTCATCGAGTCGGCGCTTAATCCGAGGGCCGTCTCCCGTGTCGGCGCTACCGGTCTTTGGCAGTTCATGGTCGAGACCGCAAAGAACTACGGTCTTGAAATCAACTCCCTCGTCGACGACCGCAGAGACCCCGTCAAGTCATCTTATGCGGCCGCCCGCTATCTGGGCGACCTCTACAAGATCTTCAACGACTGGAATCTTGTGATTGCCGCCTATAACTGCGGCCCCACAAACATCAGCAAGGCCATTCACCGGGCGGGAGGAGAAAAAGACTACTGGCGCATCTATCCCTACCTTCCAAGGGAGACCCGAGGCTATGTACCCGCGTTTATTGCAGCCAACTACATCATGAATTACTATTGCGACCACAACATCTGTCCGATGAGGACCACGCTCCCCGCCAAGACAGATACCGTGATGGTGAACCGTGATGTCCACTTCGAGCAGATCTCCCACATACTGAATGTAGACATAGACCAGCTCAAAGAGCTCAACCCAAGATATCGCCGCAACATCATAAACGGGAAAAGCGAGCTGGCATCGCTCCGTCTTCCTTCCTCCCTTGTCAACCAGTTTATCGACAATGAGGATGACATTTACGCCTACAACACCGAGGATTTGCTGAACAAACGCACAGAGGTGGAAATAAACAACAGCATTCCCAGCTATTCATCAGACTACAAGAGCTATAGTGGCAAGAAAGGAAGAACCCGCGGAAAGGGGAGCTACAGCAGGGGCAGACACAAGAAGAGCCATCGCGGGAAGAGCATCACCATCAAGAGTGGAGACACCCTCTCCGAAATTGCCGCCCGCAACCACACCACTGTGAGCAAGCTCCGCAAGCTCAACAAAATCAAAGGTAACAACATCCGCGCCGGCAAGAAAATCAAAGTGAAATAACATACCTTATTATAATTATATAGTAATGGATGACCTGGAACAGGCAGAGAAAGAGACTGCCGACAACCAACTGATCGACAAAGCCTATCAACATCTCGTTGAAACCTATCTGGCTTCCCGCCACAGGAAGAAGGTTGACATCATCAATAAGGCCTTCAACTTCGCCAGACATGCACATCAAGGCGTGCGCAGACTTTCCGGCGAGCCCTATGTCATGCACCCCATCGCAGTAGCGCAGATTGCCTGCGAGGAAATGGGATTAGGCTCCACCAGCATCTGCTCGGCACTGCTGCACGATGTGGTAGAGGACACCGACTACACGGTAGAGGACATCCGGAACATCTTCGGGCCGAAGATTGCCCAGATCGTAGACGGGCTGACCAAGATCAGCGGCGGCATCTTCGGCGAGCACGCGTCGGCTCAGGCCGAGAATTTCAAGAAGCTCCTGCTCACCATGAGCGATGATATCCGCGTCATCCTCATCAAGATATGCGACCGCCTGCACAACATGCGGACGCTCGATTCACAGCCGGCCAACAAGCAATACAAGATTGCGGGCGAGACCCTCTATATCTATGCCCCGCTCGCGAATCGGCTGGGACTGAACAAGATAAAGACCGAACTCGAGAACCTGAGCTTCAAGTTTGAGCATCCGGAGGAATATGCGAGCATCACGAACAAGCTGAACTTCACCAAAGAACAGCGCGACAAGCTCTTCAAGGACTTTACTCAACCCATCCGGGAAGCCCTCGACAAGATGGGAATCCAGTACGAAATCAAGGCCCGCGTCAAGAGCCCGTACTCCATTTGGAACAAGATGCAGACCAAGCGGGTTACCTTTGAGGAAATCTACGACATCCTTGCCGTCAGAATCATCTATACGCCCAAGAGCCGGGAGGAAGAGATCGGCGAGTGCTTCAACATCTATGTGGCACTGAGCAAGATATACAAGTCGCACCCAGACCGGTTCCGCGACTGGATAAACCACCCCAAGGCCAACGGATATCAGGCACTCCATGTAACGCTGATGAGCAATCAGGGACGCTGGATAGAGGTGCAGATCCGTTCCGAAAGGATGAATGAGATTGCCGAACAGGGATTTGCCGCCCACTGGAAATACAAGGACGGGGCCGACATACAGGAAGACGAAGGCGAGCTGAACGACTGGCTCCGCACCATCAAGGAAATCCTCGACGACCCGCAGCCGGATGCAATGGACTTCCTCGACGCCATCAAGCTCAACCTCTTCGCCTCCGAGATATTCGTCTTCACGCCAAAGGGAGACATCAAGACGATGCCGGCCGGCTGCACCGCACTCGACTTCGCCTTCGAAATCCACACATTCCTCGGCAGCCATTGCATCGGCGCGAAGGTCAACCATAAGCTCGTTCCGTTGAGCCACAGGCTTCAAAGCGGCGACCAGGTAGAGATTCTCACTTCCAAGTCGCAACATGTGCAGCCCTCCTGGATACACTTCGTCTCCACGGCCAAGGCAAAGGGCAAGATTCAGGCCATCCTCCGCCGCAACAACCGGGAGATACAAAAAAAAGGAGAGGAGATCTTCAGCGAGTGGCTGAAGAAGAACGAACTGGAAATGACAAGCTCAATCCTCGACAAGCTGTGCGACTTCCACGACCTCCACAAACATGACGATTTCTTCCTTGCAATCGGTGAGAGAACCATCCTTCTGGGCGAGAAAGACCTTGATGAAATCTATGGGCGGAACCCGAAAGGGCGCAGAAACGGATGGAGAAAGTATGTGCCCTTCCTCAGCCGTACCAAGGAAAAGGAACAGCAGCCGCAGATCAAGCACGAACTCCTCGTCGTAGGAAAAGACTTCAACAAGAAAGTTCCATGCAGCATTACCGAAGAAACCATCGGAATGTATATCTTCTCCAACTGCTGCCATCCCATCCCCGGCGACGACATTCTGGGATATATCGACAACCAAGACCATGTGGAAATCCACAAGCGCAACTGCCCCGTAGCCTCCAAACTCAAGTCAAGCTTCGGCAACAGGATACTCGACGCCAAATGGGACATGCACAAGCAGCTCTTCTTCGACGCGACCATCGAGATCCGGGGCATCGACCGCAAGGGAATGATTCGCGATGTCTCCAGGGTCATCTCGGAGCAGATGAATGTGAACATCCATAGAGTAACCATCGGCGCCGAGCAGGGAATCTTCGACGGTTCGATAGAAATCCGGGTGCACGACCGTGAGGAAGTGAAGCTCGTCATTGAGAATCTGAAGGTCGTGGAGGGCATCCAGGAAGTGATTCAGATTATCTGACGCGGCCTTGCCGCCCATCCATTCCAAGAGCCCGGGTGTGCTGCCGGCAGACAGGCTGCCATCTTCCTTTTTACGAAATCGGCGAAATCGTCCCACGAAATCGCCGAGACCGTGCGACGAAATCGGCGATTTTGTCATTCTGTAAGCGGCAAACGACATCTCTCCTCACGGTTTCCCGAAAAACAAACGGCGGCTCCCCACCCCTCGGAAAGCCGCCGCCAATATATGCAAATGCTGCCTATACCAGTTTCCCGAGCTGATGCTTGAGCTCCTGAAGCTGGTCTCGCAGAGAAATCATAGTATCCAGCACCTCCTTCGTATGGTCAATGCCATCCCGGTTCGCAGCCAGCATCTTCTTGGCCGACGCCAGCTTGAACCCCCTCACCTTCACAAGGTTATAGATGCTCTTGATAAGGTCTATATCCTCCTGCGTATACTGTCTGATACGAGAAACGGGCTGCACTTTCGGCTTCAACTGCGGTATTTCCTTCTCCCAGAAGCGAAGAGTACTCTCGTTTACGCCTGTCTCTTATACACATCTGACGCTGCCGACGACTAGTCGAGTGT
>CAUULA010000078.1:0-12659 GCA_963545855.1 uncultured Prevotella sp. | reverse complement strand
AGATGACGTCGAGTCTCGTGGGCTCGGAGATGTGTATAAGAGACAGAAGCAATGCAATCTGCTTTTTCTTCATTCCGCTTTAGAGTAAGATAGAAATTGTATATCTTTGCTCCGAGTTTAACTGTTTATACATATGGCAATGCAAAATTAGTTATTCTTAGGGAGATTCCGGTCTTCCTTTTACGTTATTATGTATTGCTTGTTGAAATTCCACGCTATAGCCAATCATGGGGGCTTCTCGCCCCCCAGTCCCCGGTGTTTTCAGGTATTAGTTTTTCATAACACTACACCTCAGGAAATTGCACTTCTATTGTGAACTTGCAGCTGACCGCTCGCTTGGTTTGCTTGACTACGCAATCAGAAGGAGATTTGCCTTCATTGCAGAAACTCCATACGGATTAGATGATGAAGGCTTTGATACAGAACTCTTCAAACAGGTTAGTGAGTTGTTCATCAAGAACTTCGACGAATATGAGGAAAGTGGATGGAATCGGACTTTAAAACTTATTCCTGCAGACACCTTATCAGATGAGTATAAACCTGAGGATGTATGGATTGGGCACAGTTACTTCTTGATGAAAGATGAGAATGGAGATGATCGCACGAGCGATCGCCTCCTCTATGAGATTATTCCCCTGTTGCAAGAGTATGTCCGTGATGGTGTATTGACGGCTGAGGCTCAAGGTGCTATTGACGATTTATATAAGAAAGCAACGGAATGACGAACATCATACAACTTCAGGAACAGTTGCAGGAGAATACCCCTCTGCTGCAATCTGAAAGCGAAGTTATGATTCCTCATATGGATGACGGTTCAGAGGTTGTCTTCGATGTCAGAAGAGGACGGGAAGACCATGAGCCCTGCCTTAGACTTAGCAGGAAAGGAGATGAAATTCTTGCTACTGGATCATATTTTGTTGGCATAGACTGGATTAAGGAAGGTGAACTGGCTGTACAGGTCAGGCCGAAGATGAACGATGGTTTTGAGATTGATTATATCCGTATGTTAAACGAGGCTTTATGTGAGCCGGAAAACTACGATCACCTAAAAGACCTGGTTACCATTCATTTTGACAGGCCATCCATTCTCGTTAATCAACAACAGGATTTACTGAGCATATTCTTGATTACCGAATACTTGAATATACTCCAGCGAATCGTAAGAAAAGGATTGAGAAAGAGTTTCTATATTGTTGAGCAGAATCTTGGTAGTAAGGTGAAGGGACATATTCTTATCGGTCGAACCATCCGCCAAGATTTAACCAGAGCCCGTATTACTGATAATGTTTGTCGTTATCAGGTATATGACACAGACTCTCCTGAAAACAGAATACTGAAGAAGGCTTTGTATTTCTGTAAAAGGCAGTTGGAGGGATATGAGCATGCCTTCGACACAACAATACTGGAGCAAAAGATCAGACGCATCAAGCCTTGCTTTGAGCAGGTTGGTGATGAGGTCAGCGTGAAGGCGATGAAAACCTTTAAGGGAAACCCTGTCTTTAAGGAGCATTATACGGCAGTAGAGTTTGCTCAACTGCTGCTCAGGCGTTTTGGTTATGATATTTCCATTGCGGGAAGACACGAGATTGGCACGCCACCTTTCTGGATTGACATGAGCAAACTCTTTGAACTGTATGTATATCATCATCTCAGGCAAATATTTACAGGTAAGAATGAGGTTCTGTATCATCTTAAGACCCACTGCCAGGAACTCGATTATCTCTTGAGGCCAGCAGAGTGGCCCGAGCCATACATTATCGACGCGAAATATAAGCCACGCTATAAATTCAGCGGTGGTATCAGCCTGGATGACGCAAGGGAGGTTAGCGGCTATGCTCGACTAAGTAGCATTTACCATAGGTTAGAACTTGATGAAGATACGGCTCTTCCTGTCAAATGTCTGATAGTCTATCCCGACCAGGAGCAAGAGGAGCGATTTACATTTACCAGATCCGAAGAGCCAAGGTTTGAGAAAGTCTCAGGTTATGTGCGTTTCTATAAAGTTGGTATTCGACTTCCCGTTATTTTTAATCGTTACGATGCCCTATAGATTAAAACATGTTTGAGAAGACTGCGTATTACACCAAGAGGCAACGGGGAGGCTGAATGAGAGCTCTCTATCTGCCACCAAAGAGAAATAGCACAGTGAGACTTCTGCAAAACTCCCACTCTTATGTTTTTTCAATTCAACTATTTTTAGTACCTTTACTCCATGAAGCAGCCATCATCCACTCCGAGTTTTGCCGATGTTTTCCTTGATCGGCGTAAGGCCAGGCAAGTATTCTTCTCTTAAATGGGCAGGATCATAGATTGGAAGCCTGTTGGATCAAGAAGACGGGCAAGCCGCACTTCGATTTCGTGATTTTAAAATTTAGAAAAAACTGATGTGGCTGTAACCTCATTGATGTTTTTCTTCCAAATTTTGTTATAACCCCGTCTGGACATGAGACTGCATTTCCTTTACGGAGTTTGATTGGCAAGTTGTACTTTTGTGCGGGCAAAATTGCGTTCCGACCTTCAAAAAGTGACTTGCCAACTTCTGCGGAGGTTGGGGAAATGTCTGAGTTACGCGGACATTTATAACAAGGAGAACATCTAATGAGCAGCTTATTAAGGAGAAAGCAACCAATTATCAGACGGTAAGCCACATAATCCGGGATGCCGTCAAGCAATTTAATGACCTTTGGGTACCAAGCGTAATCCTACTGTCCTGCGTGAAATGATGGTTTTCTACCATAGTATCAGCAGGACATAGGATGAATGGGCGGCAACTCCAGCCGAGTGGTGAAGCACACCAAAGAACTGACCATTGCCGGCAAGTTGACTGTTCCTTTCTTCGGGGCAAGTGCTGTTTCCTGGTTTGCGAGACGACCCTCTCCGTAAGAGAAGAAAGGTGAGAATCACTCGGTCAGTTTAAAGCCGATCTTGTTGTCGAGATGGTCGGAGGCATTCCCGACAAGTGCCTGGAAATCGCCGGCCTCCGAAACCCATGTTTGCTTGGTGTCGTCATAGAAGCTGAGGGCACGACTGTCGATGGTCAGAGAGACATTGCGACTTTCTCCCGGATTCAAGAAAACCTTGGTGAAGGCCTTCAGCTCCTTTAGTGGACGCGGCAGACTCGACTTCAGGTCGCTGATATAGAGCTGAACGACTTCGGCACCCTGATACTGTCCCGTGTTCTTCACATTAACAGTGAAAGTCAGTTGACCATCACGAGCCATCTCCTTCTTGTCGACACGCAGATGGCTGATCTCGAAGGTGGTATAGCTCAAGCCATGCCCGAAAGCGAAGAGAGGAGATGTCTTGAACTCGTCGACACCGCGATAACCCACATAGATGCCTTCCTTGTAGTTTTCGTCGATGATTTTATGGTCGGAACGCCACTCGCCTGGAAAAGCATTGAACTTGTGCGCAGGCACATCCTCGAGCCTAACCGGCCATGTGAAGGGTAGTTTTCCCGAGGGATTCACACACCCAGTGAGCACATCGGCCAGACACTCGCCGGCTTCTGAGCCACCATACCAGCCCTGTACGATGGCATTCACCTTGTCGGCCCACGGCATAGCCACGGCGTTGCCGGAGATATTGACAAAGATCAGATTCTTGTTGGCCTTGGCCAATGCCTCCACCACACGGTCTTGACCGTAAGGCAAACCGTATTCCCGCCGGTCATGTCCCTCACAATCCTGATAGTCACTCTTGTTGAGGCCTCCGATGAAGATGACATAGTCGACCTTGCGAGCCTTGGCCACCGCATCGGCGATGAGCCGGTCGGCCGGGCGTGTCTCGCCAAGGTCCTGGCCGCTGCTCACGCCATTGTACGAGCCATTAGTATCGCCCACATAACCACGCTCCCACTCCACACTAATGCCTTTAGTGGCAAGAGCCCGACGGAGTCCATCGAGTGGGGAGACCTCGCGCTGGACCTTCAGCGAGGAAGAGCCGCCGCCGACGGTCATCATCTTTACGGCATTCTCGCCGACGACGAGCACGCTACGGGTCTTGTTCATACGGATGGGCAGGAGGTGGCCGTTGTTCTTCAGCAATACGATGCCCTCGTCGCCTATCCGGCGCGCTGCCTCATAGTGTGGATTGGAACAGAGAAAACCGAACGGACGACGGCGGTTCATCGTGGTGCGATAGTAGAGACGCAGCACGCGGCGTACTTTATCGTTGAGTTCTTTCTCCGTGTACCGTCCCTCGCGGATGGCTTTCTTGTATGCATTGGCCATGAAGTAGTTGTCGTAGGCATTCGTCTTACCCATCTTCAAGCCGTCGGTCCATGTTCCGAACTCCATATCCAATCCGTTCATGACGGCCTGATCAGTATCGTGGCAACCGCCCCAGTCGCTGACGACTACGCCGTCAAACTTCCAGTCGCGCTTCAAAATCTGATTCAGCAAAATCTCGTTATGACAGTTATGCTGATTCTTGTAAAGGTTGTAGGCACCCATGAGCCCCCACACTTTGCCTTCGGTGACGGCTGCCTTGAAAGCCGGCAGATAGATTTCGTGAAGGGCACGGTCGTCGACAATCACATTCACCTGATGGCGATTTTCCTCGTCGTTGTTAAGCGCGTAGTGCTTCACGCAGGCTGCCACACCGTTCTGTTGTAAGCCCAGCACATATTGCACGACCATGCGTGAGGCCAAATAGGGGTCCTCGCCCATGTATTCGAAGTTGCGTCCGCCAAGCGGCGTTCGGTAAATATTCACACCAGGCCCCAGAATCATATCCTTTCCGCGGTACAGAGCCTCCTCACCAAGGCTGTGCCCATAGAGTCGAGCCATAGCTGGATTCCATGTAGCGGCCAGACAGGTCAGTGCGGGGAAAGCCACGCAGGAGTCGTTGGTCTGACCGGCCTGCTCCCATTCATCCCACAGCACATCAGGGCGCACGCCATGGGGCCCGTCGTCTGTCCAGAAGTCGGGGAATCCAAGTCGTTTTACGCCTGCTGCAGAAAATTTACTCTGTGCGTGAATCATCGCAATTTTCTCATCGAGCGTTATGCGTCCGAGGGCATCCTCAATGCGTTCTTCAACAGGTTTCGATTCGTCTAGATACACTGGTTGCTGGGCCTTGGAGCCCAGAACCAGTGTCATAACCATTGTTATCAATAGGATTCTTCTCATACCTTATTTCTTTACGACCGAAAGTGTGGCTGGCGTCATGCCCCTTGAGCAATCGACTGTCAGTATATAGGTCTCACCATCAATGAGCTCCATGCCGTCGGCCAGGTATATGTTGCCATTGTCATGACCGCCTGTACCGTCGCCCACGAGAAATATGGTGTTGGTCGTTGTCAGGTAGTGGCTGTCGACCGTGCCCTTAAACTCAGTGCCCCAACCCGCCTGGCCGAAGAACTTGAAGTTCACACTCGTACCGGCTTTGAGCTGTTTGCCGATGGTGAAAGTCGTCTGATAGACCTTATTCTTCACGGGTGCCATACAGATAGCATGGTCGGTGTCGGTCCACCAATTTTGTCCATGAGAATAGTTCGGTTTGCCAAACATATTGCCACCAATAATCCACAACGCACCCGTTCCGTCATCATTTAATGTAGCCGGACTGGTACTGTTTCCTGCGAAGATACGGAATCCGTTTTCGCTGAAGACAGCCTTGATGGTATAGGTTCCGGTCAGTGCATTGAAAGTAAAGGTTCCGTCTGCATTGCGCGTGAAGAAGTCGGGATCATAATACCAGTTGTTCGCCTGGACAGCGTCATCACCGATGAACTTATAGACGGCACCTTGAGTCAGAACGCCCGTATATGTGTCCTGTCCGCTGACATTACGGAACTGAAGCGGTGTCACATTGAGTTTCTCTTGAGGCTCGTAGGTGAAGTCGCGGCTGTTAAAGCTGACTGTGACTTGCCCTATGGCATTACTCTGAAACGAGAGATAGCCTTCTCCATTTTGGGTAATGTCATTGTCGGCCCATCCGAAGTGATACTTTCCGTCGGCTGTCTCAAAGTAGCCTTTGAAAGTATTATCTGTAATCGGCACCTGACAGGTGTAGTTATAGTCGTCGCCCTCTGTCATGGGGTAAGAGACTCCCTCGGAAGTGATAAATTGCAGATTGGCAAAGTGAGGACGGGTTACATCGACATCCACATTCTCAACCGTTGTCTTGGCGGTGACATTCTGGAGTGTCAGACGCACCTGTGCTTTGCCGTTAGGAATGAAACGCAAGAAAGGAACATCCAGGCGGACGATGTAGTCGCCGGGTGTCTTGGTACGGATGGTAACGGCATCGACAGTTTCGCCACTGTAACACATCTCAGCCTTGAGGGTAGAAAGGTCATAACCTTTGGCATCGCTGCAGCTAACATTCACATTGATGGAATCGCCCATCTCGGCACTGCTCACAGTAGTGGCCTTGATGGCCGGGCTTCCTGCAGCAGTAAGGTCTTCGTAGTCAAAATCCTTGCAGGAAGATACCGCCAACACAGAAAAGATGACGAGAACAGCTGAAAGATATCTTGATAAATTCATAGTTGTTTCCATTTTATTTTATTTCCATATTGTTGAGATAATACCTTGAGCAGGAACCGTCACTGGGAAATAGCTGTTTCCGTCGCTGATAGTAACGCAGAGGTCTTTGTCTCCACTGTTGAGAATTACCAGTGCCTTGGTTTCATCTGCATTGAGGAAAGCCGAATAGATCAGGCTACTGCTATTGTAGGAACGAGGTGCGGTGCCGATGCGGACTGCTCCTGGACGGACTACGGACGACATGTGACAAATAACATAATAATGAGAGTTATACTTCACTGTTTGATATTTGTTGTAGATGTCGACTGCGCCATAGCATGTCTGGCAGCCTCCGTCCAGATTTGGCCCCATCCTCTCATCAAGCATAAGGTTCCAGACCAATACTGCCTTGCACCACTGGTTGACTGTACCGAGGGTCACATTCGTCATATCCTTGACAAGCCGCTCGCTCAGGTCCCGGCCTTTGTTCCAAGTCCCGATACTGCTTTCGGAGAAAATCAGTTCTTTGTCGCTTGCCTGACTATGAATGTTGGTCAGTTCTTTGTTGGTTCCGCCATAGTCATGGTAGGCAGCGCCGACAACGAGTTCTGATCCTTCGAAATTCTTACCTAGTGCATTGTACACCTTGATGGGATAGTCGTTCTGCTCGGGATCGTTGCTATAATCATAGTTATGGTCATAAACATAGATCTTGGTCTTGAGCCCATTCTTCTCGAAGGCGCCAGCAAGCTCCTTGACAAAGGCAGCTTCCTCGTCCCAAGGCATATAGAGAGATGCACAGTTTGCAGGGTTCAAAGGCTCGTTCTGCGGACTGACCGCGTAGATGGCAATGCCTTGATTCTTCATCGCATCAATGAACTTGACAAAGTAGTCGGCATAGGTCTTGCGATAGTTGGGATTCAGATGGCCGTTGGTCCAAGAGTCATATGCCGACTTAGAACTAAGATCTTTCACTTTCATCCATTTCGGGCAAGTCCAAGGCGCAGCAATAATCTTCATATTAGGATTTATGGCTAAGATCTCCTTGATGACGGGAATCACATAGTCGGTCTCGTCCTTGTAAAGACTGAAATTCTCAAGTCCTTGCTTGTCGCAGAGAGAATACTCTGTACTGGAGAAGTCGCTGCAACCGATTGAGATTCGGGCATAGCTGACACCATAACCCTCCGTTTGGGAGAATGTCTGTTTCAGGAAGTTCGTGCGTGCAGCCTGATCCATGTGCAAAATATTGTAGCAGGTGGAATAGGTTAAGGCAAAACCGAAGCCATCTATATCCTGATACTTCTGCATGGGATCCACCTGAATGGTTGTAGGTGCCATCGACTGTCCTTCAGATAAGGTCGCACGACCTTGTTTGAGCATATATACGCCGTTAGCCGTTGATGTAAAGATGCGGGCCTCTCCGGGAGCCGGTATTGGATTGGGCAACTCTGTGTCTCTTTTCTGAGCAGGCTTGATGTTCAATCCGCTGTCAACACTACAGGCTGTAAAAGTCGACAAGCCAATGCTTAAAAGCAGCGTCGTAATATACATATTATAGTTTTCCATATGAATGTTCGTTAAATATTTAATAACCTGGATTCTGCTGTAAGTTCTCGTTTTCGTCGAGCGCAGATTGTGGAATAGGCATCAAGTAAGAATTAGCATCATAGAGCTTGGTCAGCGCAAGACGACCGGAGTCTCGGCTATTCAGCGTATTCATCACATTTTCCACTTCGCCATAACGGCAGAGATCATACCAACGCTCCCCTTCCATGGCAAGCTCCAGGCGGCGCTCTTTCAATACAGCGGCGATCATCTTCTCTTTGCTGGAAGTTTGATCGGCTGTGAGGTCCTTCAGCTTGGCACGCTCACGAATCAGATTGACGAGCTTGGCACTGTTCTGGATGTTTCCCTTGAATGCATACGCCTCAGCCTCAAGCAAAATGATGTCGGCCAAGCGAACTACATATTCATTATTGTAACCAGAACGGAGCTTATACATAAAAGCATAATGGGAAGCTGGATAATAATTGCTCCATGTGCAACTATAATAGACAACGGTCTGGTTCAGACGAGTGGTGTCCCCCTCATCATTATAAACTTTAATGAGATCCCGTGAAGGAGTCACCCATTTAGCCCAAGTGAAGCTGTTGTCGTAGTTTTCCAGGCAACGGCCGTACATCCAGCTTTCCCAGTTGCCACTGCCTGGCAGCCACTGTATTTCGAGAATGCCCTCACTGGTATTTCGTTTCACACAGTCTTTTTTGTCAGCATCCCATCCCCATAGCGTATTAAAGTCCGGCTCAAGAGTAACTCCCGATGTATTACGAACCTTCTCGGCATACTCTATCACCTTATCATAGTTTTGAACGGCCTTTTCAGCATATACCTTGCAAAGCAAGGCCTGGGCCACAGTTTTCGACATAATAGTGCGATTCGTGTTTGAAATATCAGGAGCATTCTGTTCTGCGTATTCCAAATCGCTGATGATCTGCTGGTAACACTCCTCGGTCGTAGAGCGTGGAGGAAAATAAGTAGGATATACATCCTTGATGTTGGACGATGTTATAGTCTGGGCTACCTTGGTGATGACAGGCAGCGAACCCCACATGCGAACCATGCGGAACATCAGCAAGGCACGGAAGATTTGTCCTTCGGCACGCCACTGGTGATATTCCCCGTCGCTGATCTGTCCCTTGTTCTTCAGCTGCTCCACACCATTGATCAGAACATTGGCCTTGGCAATGTCCTCCAGATAGCGGCTCCAGTCTCGTGATAGTGTACCGGTAGCAGCATCAAGTGTATTAGTTTCCAATGGAATAGTTTCCTGCCCTGTCGTGCCAGCATAAGCATTATCGGTATGCGCTTCACCCAGCAATACATAGTCGAGATGCATATGCTCCTGACGATTCTTGAACAACTGGTAGATGGCCGTACGCTGACTGACAGCCGCATCACGGTCTTTCAGCACAGCAGTCACGGTATCGGTCTGTGAGCCCTCGGTCAGCTCTGAGGCTGACGAGATAGGCTTCGTGTCAAGAGAGCATGCGCCAAATGATAGGGCCATTGCTCCCAGCACCATGAATTGGATATATTTCATTTTCATATCGTGATACATTATTATATATATTAGAATTCAATTTTCAAACCTACGACAAAAGAACGGTTCAATGGATAAGTACCCCAATCAATTCCCTGGGCGCCACCGCTGTTACCATACTGGTTGACCTCGGGGTCACGACCACTGTAATTGGTGAAGGTCAAGAGATTATTGAATGAAACATAAGGCATGAGACGGGTGAGTGTTATCCTGCGTATGATGTTTTGCGGAACATCATACGACAGCGTGATATCCTTGACGCGCAAATAGCTGCCATCTTCAAGATAATAGGTGGAATTCTGCTGGTTGAAACCCACTCGCGGCACATTTGTCTTCTGCCCCGGAACTCTCCAACGCTCCAGGACCCGGGTGCTCTGGTTGCGGCCGTCAAACATACCTTCGTTGTCCATGCGGGATACATTATAGATGTCATTGCCATAACTGCCCTGAAGCAGAATGCTCAGATTGAATCCCTTATAAGAAAAGGTGTTCGTCAGACCAAAAGTGAAATCAGGATTTGGGTCGCCAATATAGGTGCGGTCGCTTGACGATATCAGCCCATCCTTACTTGTATCATGGTAAATCATATCACCCGTTTCTGGATCTACGCCATCGGCAATATATCCCCAAAAAACTCCCAAAGGATGACCGACAGCATTGCGAACCACACTCTGACCGACATTGCTGTTGGTTGTTGCTCTCCAATAGACGGGAACCAGATCGAGCTTTGTCAACTTATTCCGATTGAAGGAAATATTGAAATCCGTATTCCATTTGAATACGCCTATCAGATTCCTTGAACTGACCGAGAATTCTACACCCTTGTTGACCACTTCACCACCATTGTATGTGAGACTGCGGGCAGCTGCGCTACCGGCCGGTAGCGTGATTGAGATGAGCATGTCGGAAGTCTTCTTGTAGTACCAATCGAAGTAGATGGTCAGCCGGTTCTTCAAGATGGTCAGGTCAAAGCCAAGGTCGGTCTGACTGGTTGTCTCCCATGTCAGCTCTGGATTGCTCAGGCTCGATTGTGTACGTGTAGGAACGGCATGCTCTTTACCTGCTTCCCACCACTGGATGCGGCCGAAGTCATATATAGCGAGATAGCCGTAGTCTCCCAAGCCGCTCTGGTTTCCGGTCTGTCCCCAGCCTCCGCGAATCTTCAAGTCATTGATCCATGAAATGTTCTTCATGAATCTTTCACTTGATATGCGCCATGCACCCGAGAATGAGGGAAAGTAACCCCATCGGTGGCCGGGGGCCAGACGCGAACTACCATCGGCACGAAGGTTAGCAGTAAACATATAGGTGCCGTTATAGTTATATTGCAAACGGCCAAAGAAAGAGAGGATAGCCCAATCGGCTGCAGATGATCCTGTACTATTCCAGCCAATTTTGTTGGCGGCATTCAATGTCCTAATATCATCACTTGCATAGTCGGAAGCATTGATATAATTCTGGCTCCAGTCGCTGTGCGTCCAAGAAGATCCCACCATAGCATCAAAACCATGACGGTTGAACTTTTTCTTCCAGTCGATGACATTATCAAAAGTCCATACTGTGCTTGCTGACCGACTGTCATAGCCAGTACCGTTCTGGTTACGGCCTTCTCGGGTCAGTTTTGGGTCAAGGAAGTTGGTTATGGTTCCGCTGTTCCTATCAAAGGAGATTGTTGATGTCCAGTTGAGTTCAGGTAGAAACCTCACGATAGCCTTACCTGATGCGAGGAGTTTGTTGTACTGGCTTTTGTTGTCCTTGGTGCGGGCAATGTTTTCCAGCGGGCCATCGACATTGACACCATAGAAATCCGAATAATACTGACCGGGATTGTTCGGATCCCATACTGGCCCGTAGGTCGGAGTCGACAGGATAGCCGGAACCACGCCTCCGCGGTCACTCCCTGTACCGGAGATGATACCCGTACCCTTGAAAGTATAGTCAGAATAGGCAATGCTTGCGTTGATGGTCAGCCACTTGTTGATGTCGTTCTCAATAGAACCTCGAACATTGTAGCGTTTGTAGTTGGAACTTACAATGACGCCGTTCTCTCCCGTAAAGCCACCGGATAGATAATAGCGAAGCTTGTCGTTTCCATTGGTGATGGAGAGCTGATAGTCCTGAACATTACCAATTCGGTAGACCTCTTTCTTCCAGTCGGTCTGGTCGGTCAAGGTCTCGGGCAGCTTCAATGAGAGCACGCCCTTTTCATTCATCTCGTTGATCAGGTCAAGATACTGTTGGGTGTTGAGCGGATCTTGATTGTCGCGCACGGTGCTAAATGCATAGTGCGCATTCAGGCTGATTTTGGTTACGCCAACCTTGCCCTGCTTCGTGCCGATGATGATGACACCGTTAGCAGCGCGGCTACCGTAGATGGCGGCACTGGAAGCATCTTTCAGAATCTGGATGTTGTCAATGTCATCGGCTGAAAGGTAGTCGATGTTGTCGACAGGCACTCCGTCGACTACATACAAAGGGTCGTTTGAGCCGTTCAACGAGGTTGTACCGCGCACACGAATAGTAGGCGCAGAGCCAGGCTGGCCGTTGGGCTGAGTAATCTGCAGACCAGCAGCCTTTCCTTGCATACCCTGTATCGCACTGACAATTGGACGAGTGTCAAGATCGGCCGTTGAAACGCTTGAAACGGCGGTCGTTACATCTTTGCGTCTGACCGAACCATAGCCGATGGTAATGACCTCGTCGAGCATATTAGCTTCTTCCTCAAGGACTATTTTCATGTTGGAAGTAGCCTTCAGTAGTTTAGTCTTACAGCCAATGTAGGAAATGCGCAACATGGCATTTCTCTCGACGGTGATGGTGAAATTTCCATCCAAATCGGTAATAACGCCATTGGTTGTACCTTGTTCCAAGACGGAGGCACCGATGATAGGTTCACCCTCATGGTTGGTCACGACACCCGTTACACCAACTTTCTGGGCGAAGGCCGCCATGGAAATGAACATGAACAACAGCAGGAGTGAGAATCGCTTCATCACGGATAAATAGTTGTTTGATTTCATTATTTAAGTTATTTTAGGTAATAATAGATGAGTTACAGATGCTGCAAAGAGCTCTTTTAGTTC
>CAUULA010000077.1:0-12980 GCA_963545855.1 uncultured Prevotella sp. | reverse complement strand
GTTGTTTTTATTTCAAGAGTGCAAAATAACGATTTTTTTTCAGATTCCATCACTCTTTGAGGTTAAAAATAGGTATTTCGCCGGTTGTTTTAAAAAAAATAACACAAAACAATAGGTTATGTAGAAAATAATGAGTTACTTTGCAACAGACAATTTTAAAATCTAATGTTATGTACGGAAAAATGAAAGAACATCTTGCCAATGCCTTGCAAGAGCTAAAGAAGGCAGGTCTATACAAGGAAGAACGCATCATCGAAAGTCCGCAGGGAGCGGCCATTCAGGTAAGGGGAGAGGAAGTGCTCAACTTTTGCGCGAACAACTATCTGGGGCTCTCCAATAACCCCAGGGTGATCGAGGCTTCCAAGAAAATGATGGACCGGCGGGGCTTCGGCATGTCGTCCGTGCGCTTCATCTGCGGCACCCAGGACATCCATAAGGAGCTCGAGGCCGTCATTTCGGAGTATTTCCATACCGAGGACACCATTCTCTATGCCGCTTGCTTTGACGCGAACGGCGGTCTCTTCGGCTCTTTCCTCACCGAGGAGGATGCCATTATCTCCGACGCATTGAACCATGCCTCCATCATCGACGGCGTGCGCCTCTGCAAGGCCAGGCGTTATCGCTATGCCAATGCCGACATGGAGGAACTGGAGAAGTGCCTGCAGGAAGCTCAGGCACAGCGTTTCCGCATCATCTGCACGGACGGCGTGTTCTCCATGGACGGCAATGTGGCTCCCGTAGACAAGATCTGCGACCTGGCGGAGAAGTATGATGCGCTGGTAATGGTCGACGAGTCTCACTCCGCGGGCGTCGTCGGGGCTACCGGCCACGGCGTGAGCGAACTGACGGAGACCTATGGCCGTGTGGACATCTACACCGGCACGCTGGGCAAGTCGTTCGGAGGAGCCCTCGGAGGATTCACCACCGGCCGCAAGGAAATCATCGACATGCTCCGCCAGAGCAGCCGTCCCTATCTGTTCTCCAACTCTCTGGCTCCCGGCATCATCGGTGCCAGCCTCGAGGTTTTCAAGATGTTGAGGGAGAACAACGATATTCACGACCGCCTCGTGGAGAATGTGAACTACTTCCGCGACAGGATGATGGCGGCAGGATTCGACATCAAGCCCACGCAGAGCGCCATCTGCGCCGTGATGCTCTACGATGCTCCGCTGTCACAGAAGTATGCCAACCGCCTGCTGGAGGAGGGCATCTATGTAACGGGCTTCTACTACCCGGTAGTGCCGAAGGGCGAGGCTCGCATCCGTGTCCAGATTTCCGCGGCTCACACGAGGGAGCAGCTCGACAAGTGTATTGCGGCCTTCGTGAAGGTGGGCAAGGAGCTCGGCGTCATCAAATAATGTGTTTTTAAACCCCAACCGGCCGTCAAGTCATTCAGGCTTGGCGGCCTTTCTGTAAGATTCTCGTCTTTCAAGCCGTTCTCTCCGCATGTCGACGATGATGCTGTTCATGCTGGTTGCGCTCGTTCTCTTGCTGGTTCTGCTTTTCGGTCGCAACCAGGGAGTGCCCGTGGCGCTTATGCTTTTCTGCCTTATTCCTTTGTCCATTGCTCCCGTCCTGCTATGTTTAAGTGCCTTTTTCTTAGATGACCCCAAGGCCGGCTGGGGTGCCTATGCGGCCTTTTTCGCGCTGAACAGCTACCCGTTCCTCATCTTGGCTGCCATGTTCTGGTCTGTCCGGCTCTACCGACGGGGGTGGCATGGCTGGGCATGGGTGCCGCCCGCGGTCTTCCACGGGATTAATCTCTGTTTCCTGGCATGGCTGTTTCTGCATTGACAGGGCGGGTGCCACCATCCTGAGCGGGAACTTCCGGAGACACGAAAACTATTATATTCTGCCGCAAAAGCTTGATTATATGCCGGAAAAAACTTATTTTTGCCCATAAAATGAGACTTGTGAATATGAGAAAACACTTCTTTAGAATCCTCCTTTTGCTGTCTCTTGCCCTGTGGGGAGTGCCAGTCAGGGGACAAAGTCTGCGCCAGATCATCGACAGCCTGAACCGCCGCACCCTGTATTCCGTATTCTGGGACAACGGCTGGGGCGGTCTGGTGCCGGAGTGGGTTTACCAAGACTTGTTAGGGCACATGGCTCCCACTAAAACACTCATCGCCATCGTGAAACAGCCGAGCCTGTCGCCGCCCCTGCGGCTTTCGGCCCTGCGAGCACTCATAGACGCTCGGTCGCCCGTGTGCAAGGCCGCCGTGCTGCGCAATATGAATGATTCCTCCCTCGTTACGGTGCAGTCGGCTGATGTCATTTACGGCGACTATACCCAGAATCTGTATATAGAATGGTTGATGCAAGGCCGAGGTGAGGGATGGCTGAGCGTGGCCGACTCGTTGGAAATAGACTCCGCGGCATTCTTTTCGCCTGTTGCCGCCCGGTTGGATTATACCCGCCGACTGCTTTATCGCCTGTCGCCGCGTGCCGGATATGAGCAGCGGGTGCGCCAACTGTATGTAAGGGAGCACATCGCGGAGGCCTTGCCCTTGCTCGCCCGCTATCGCCGGGAGGCCGACAAGCCGCTCATTACGGCAGCCTTGCTGCAATATGCGCGGGGATTGGACAAGGAGGGGGCACAGGCCGACCGCAAAGGCTACACCAACGAGGCACTGCTGGCCGTGAGAAACTGGTCCGACGAGGCGTTCAAGACCACCCTGCTCACCATTCGCGACTACGAGGCGCGCCGCAAGTACTATGACTATGCCCGCATCAAATACCTCTTCGAGGCACTCATGGCCTACGACAGTCCGTGGGCTTACCGGCAGATAGACCTCACGCTGCGTAAGAACAAGAGAAACCATTATTACCGCGAGTATTTCCATTCGGCCATGAAGAAGCACTATAATGCCCGTTATCAGCCTCTGCTTGACAAGTGGCCGTACACGCCCTGGAATGATCTCGGCGACGGATTTGAGTAAGATTGGCTTAGGAAAAGCGATAGACATTTGACCGTGATGTCGCCTATAGAAAAACGAAGAGCCACCCTCCGCTGTGCGGGAGGTGGCTTTCTGTTCGACAAAATCGGCGAGATTGTCCGACAAAATCGCCGAGTTTGTGGGACGAAATCGCCGGTTTTGTCAACGCGCGGACGGCCTCTTGTTTTCCCGACGGTCATCCACTCTTGTGCCGGCGGCTGTTTTCCCTTGTCGGTAAAGATGCACGGACTGGATGTCGGGAGGGATTCAGGGTGTCCTGGAGCTATGAGCAGATGGCGTCAGAGGCCGTTGATCCAGTTGGCGATGTCGCTCAATACCTCGGGCGAAATAGTCTCCTCTATCTGGTAGTATTCGTTTACGCCGCCCGTGGTGCAGTGCTGGAACAGGTGGTTCAGCCCCTCGTATTCCTTGATAAGGTTCTTTTTATTGCCGTTTTTCTGCAACTCTCGAATCAGCTTTAGGTTGGTCTGCGGTAATACCTGATGATCTTTGCTTCCGTTGATGGCCATCAGCGGAATCTTTACTTGCCGGATATAGGGAGCCGGATCGCAGTCGAGGAAGTAGTTCATCCATGGGTCCTGTGGCTTGGCGGCCAGTTCTCGGCGCAGGTTCTGCACGCTCTGCGTGGGCTGCTGGCCATAGATTTGCAGGTTGGCGTTGACTTGTTCAGCCAGCAGCGTGTCTCCCTTGAGACCCGGGCCGGCCATGGAAACGATGAAGTCGGCGGCTTTTTCGGCGCCTATCATGAAGGCGATGAGGCCGCCCTCGCTGTGGCCGAGAAGGCCGATGGACTTAAACTTCTTCGTCTTCCGCAGCCAGTTGAGGCCGGCCTTGGCGTCATCGGCAAAGCCAAGGGTGGTAGTTCCCTTGAAAGAACCGGTCGACTTGCCCACGCCGCGGTCGTCATAGCGCAGCGAGGCGATGCCGTTGCGTGCGAGGAAATCTGCCAGGACGAGGAAGGGATTGTGGCCGAAGACGCCCTCATCGCGTTTCTGGGGACCGCTTCCTGTTACCATCAGTACCACGGGGATGCGCTTCCCGGGCTTATAGCCTACGGGGAAGGTCAGCGTTCCGGCCAGCGTGGCATGAACCTCGGGATTGCTGAAGGTTACCTCTTCGGTGGTATAGGGGAAGGGTGCCTTGGGCTCCTGTGGCCTTTCTGGCGACGCGATGCGGCCCGGTTTCAGTTCCAACGGCAGGGCAACGAGGCCTTGCCGGAAGGTTCCGTGAATGACATTATCGGCAAGTTTGCCGGTATAAGTCATGCCAATGGCTGCCACCCGCAGGCTCACGGAGTCGGCCGAGAAGTAGAGTAACTGGGCAGGAACGCCCTGTGCGCCCTGCTCCGGTACATCAATCGTACACTGGTTGCTTCCGTCGGGAGCCTGGGTGAAGTTGAAGACCATCTCCAGTTTCTGGATACCTGCATCCAGATTGCCTTTCCAGGAACCTGTAATGGCTTGTGCATGGACGATATCCGCCATTGCTGTCAGGATTAGGAATACCGCCAGTCTGTTTCTGTTCTGCATAGTTTCTTTGATTTTCTATAGGAAATATCCGGGTTGTTCAAAGGGTTTCCAGCATCCGCTTCAGCACCACCTCGGCGCTGATCTCGCGGTTGGCGGCCCCCGGGATCACCAGGGAGTGGTCGCCCTCGATGACCTCGTCGCTGACGATGAGGCCTCGGCGCACGGGCAGGCAGTGCATGAAATACCCTTGGTTGGTCCAGCCCATGTGCTCCCGGTCGATGGTCCAGGACCTGTCTTCACTGATGATTTGTCCGTATTGCGCCTTGTCGGAGACGCCCGGACAGCTCCAGTTCTTGGCATATACGAAGTCTGCCCCTTGCAGGGCCTTGCGCTGGTCGTACTCCACGACGGCGTCGCCGACAAACTTCGGGTCGAGTTCATACCCCTTGGGGTGGGTGATGACGAAGTCGGCGTCGGCAGCGTTCATCCATTCGGCAAAGCTGTTGGGCACCGCCTGTGGCAAAGCCCGGCAGTGGGGTGCCCAAGTGAGAACCACCTTCGGCCGACGGGTTTGCTTGTGCTCCTCTATGGTGATGAGGTCGGCAAAGGCCTGAAGGGGGTGCACCGTGGCCGTCTCCATGGCCACCACGGGTTTCCCGCCGTGCTTTACGAATTGGTTGACGATGGTTTCGGCATAGTCGTAATCACGGTTCTTGAGACCCGCGAAGCTGCGTATGGCGATGATGTCGCAATAGCATCCCATCACGGGAATGGCCTCGAGCAGGTGCTCGCTCTTGTCTCCGTCCATGATGACGCCCCGCTCCGTCTCCAGTTTCCACGCCCCGGCGTTCACATCGAGCACGATGACATTCATGCCGAGGTTCATCGCAGCCTTCTGTGTACTCAGCCGGGTGCGTAGGCTGTTGTTGAAGAATATCATCAGAAGGGTCTTGTCTTTGCCCAGCTGCTGATACCCGAAGCGGTTGTTCTTTACCTCCCTGGCCTCCTTGAGAGCCTGTCTCAGGTTGCCAATGTCTTCTACATGGAAAAAGGTCTTCATGTCTGCGATTCCTTGTTTTGGTCTTTCTCACGGATTTCCACACGGCGAATCTTGCCGCTGATGGTCTTCGGCAGTTCGTCTACGAACTCCACGACACGCGGATATTTATAAGGGGCGGTCTCGTGCTTTACGAACTTCTGGAGTTCCTTGACCAGTTCTTCTCCTGCCCGCGTCTTGTATTCGTCGGCAAGGATGACCGTGGCCTTTACCACCATTCCCCGCACGGGATCGGGCACGCCGGTAATAGCACACTCTACGACAGCGGGGTGCTGCATCAGCACACTTTCCACTTCGAAAGGTCCGATGCGGTAGCCGGAACTCTTGATGACATCGTCGGCACGCCCCACAAACCAGTAATAGCCGTCCTGGTCGCGCCACGCGAGGTCGCCGGTGTGGTAATATCCATCATGCCAGACATCCTTTGTCTTGGCCTCATCACGATAATAGTACTTGAAAAGGCCGATGGGCTTGCGGTCTCCAACCCGTATGCAGAGCTCTCCTTTTTCTCCATCCTCGCATTCGGTGCCGTCTGACTTGAGCAAATGGACATCATATTGCGGGTTAGGCTTTCCCATGGAGCCGGGCCGCGGCTCGTTCCACGGGAAGGTGCCAAGGGTCATCGTGGTCTCGGTCTGCCCGAATCCCTCCATCAGTTTGATGCCCGTGCGCTCGTAGAACTTCTGGTACACGGCGGGTTCGAGGGCTTCTCCGGCCGTTGTGCAGTACTTCAAGGACGACAGGTCGTAGTTCGCGAAGTTCTCCTGAATCATGAATCGGTAGATGGTGGGCGGCGCGCAGAAGGAGGTGATGTGGTATTTCTCGATCTGGCGGAGAATCTTTTCGGCGGTGAACTTCTCGTGATCGTAGACAAAGACGGTGGCTCCCGCAAACCATTGGCCATAGAGTTTGCCCCACACAGCTTTGCCCCAGCCGGTATCGGCAACGGTGAGATGGATGCTGTCGGCATTCAGATTGTGCCAGTAGACGCCCGTCGTGAGATGACCGAGGGCGTAGAGATGGTCGTGGGCTACCATCTTCGGCTCGCCGGAAGTTCCGCTCGTGAAGTACATCAGCATGGTGTCCTCATTGGAATTCGCATGCTCCGGCCGCCTGAATGGCGGTGCCTGCCTCCACTCTTTGTTCCAGTCATGGAAACCGTCAGGCACGGGATGGTCTGACAGGGCCAATGAGTTGACGGCTACGAGCGTCTTCACGGTGGGACTTTCCGGCATGGCCGCCCGAATCTGCGTCGTTACATAGTCGTCGTTGACACAGATGATGGCTTTCACGGAGGCCCGCCGGTTGCGATAGACAAGGTCGTGCTTGGTGAGCATGTGAGTAGCGGGAATGGCCACGGCACCAAGCTTACAGAGTGCCAGCATCGACAACCACCACTGGTAGTGGCGCTTGAGAATGAGCATCACCTTATCGTCGTGTCCGATTCCGAGCGACTGATAATAGGCCGCTACTTGGTCTGTCTGCTCCTTCAGGTCCTTGAATGTAAAGCGGATTTCCTCTCCTCGTTCGCTGGTCCACAGCAAGGCCAGTCTCTCCGGCAGTTCTTTTGCCCATTCATCCATTACATCATAGGCAAAGTTAAACTCTTCCGGTATCATAAAATGCAGGTTTTCTCTGAAGTCTTCCTCTGATGAAAACTGTGTTTGCGTTAAGAATCTTTCTACCATTTTGCTAATCTCCGATGATTATATAACGATGCAGAGGAACTGGCACGGTTCCTCGCCGATGGCCCGCATGCAGTGATCCTCGTTGGAATTGAAATAGATACTGTCTCCCGGATTCAGCGTAAGTACCTTCTCGCCGATGGTGATTTCGAGTTGTCCCGACATGACCATGTCGAATTCCTGCCCCTCATGGTGGTTCTTGCTGTGGTTCTCATTGCCGGGAAGAGGGTCTACGGTTACGAGGAACGGATCCACCTTGCGGCTTCGGAAACCGCTTCCAAGGCTTTGATACTTATAGTCTTTGCGGCGGTTGACGCTCAGCCCCTGTCCCTTTCGGGTTACGAAGTAGGCGCTCATGTGAGGCTCCTCGCCGAAGAGGAGCACATTGAGGTCTATGCCATATCGCTTGGCAATCTTTGAGAGGCGGTATACTCCGGGATCGGCCTCGCCCTCCTCTATTTTCAGATAATGCTCAAGGCTTATGCCACAGAGTTCCGCTATCTCTTCCGCCGAGATCTCGAGAACCTCTCGCAGGCCTCTTAACCGCTGACCGATTTGTTTGATTGATTCTTCTGCCATAGTTCTTTTGTCTTTAACTCGCATCAAAGGTACTAAAAAAATACGAATCCGGGGGTGATAATGAATGATTTTTAACTGAACGGCTTGATAAAACTACAAATGCTACATAAGGCACGGGGCGAAACGCAACATTTGTAATCTCCGGGCCGCGGGTTGCCGGCACGAGTGCCTACAGTGATGCGAACACGGCTTTCAGACGGCTGATGAAGTCGTCTACATCCGCCTTCGTGATGGATAGCGGCGGCAGGATGCGCAGGATGTCGGTAGAGGCACAGCCCGTGAAGCAGTGCTGCTCAAGGATGAGCTTCGACCGTACCTCCTTGTGAGGGATGTCCATCACTACGCCGATCATCAGTCCGCGCCCCCTGACCGCAAGGATATGGGGCTCCTTCTTCTGCAGTTCTTTCAGCTGGCTGATGAAATATTCGCCCACCTCGTGCGCGTTTTCCACGAGCTTTTCCTGCTCGAAGACATCCAGAACGGCCAGTGCCGCCGTGCAGGCAAGGTGGCTGCCGCCGAAGGTGGTGCCCAGCTGGCCGTAGACGGGGGCAAACTCCGGCGCGACGAGCACGGCTCCCATGGGGAAGCCGTTGCCGATGCCCTTGGCCACGCTGATGAGGTCGGGACGGATGCCCAGCCACTGGAAGGCGAAGAACTTGCCGCTCCGGCCGTATCCGCACTGTATCTCGTCGCAGACAAGGACGGTGCCATGCCTCCGGCAGGCAGCCTGCAGTCCCTGGGCAAACTCCGGTGTAGCCATCCGCACGCCGCCCACTCCCTGAACGCATTCAAGGATGCACGCGCACACATCTCCTTGCTCCAACTCCCGCTCCCAGGCCTCGAGGTCGTTGAGGGGGAGGAAGGTTACATGCCCGTTGCTATTTACAGGGGCCGCGATCTTCGGGTTATCGGTGGCCTCGACGGCAAGCGAGGTGCGCCCGTGGAAGGCTCCCCCGGCAGCGAGGACACGCTTCCGACCGGTCTTGAAGGATGCCAGTTTCAGACAGTTCTCGTTGGCCTCCGCCCCGGAGTTGATCAAGAAGAGCTGGTAATCGTCGCAGCCGCTTGCCTTGCCGAGCCTTGCGGCGAGCTCGACTTGCAGCGGATTGACGACCGAGTTGCTGTAGAACCCGATTCGATGGAGCTGCTCCGTCATCTTCTTTATATAATGGGGATGGCTGTGTCCGATGCTGATTACGGCGTGGCCGCCATAGAAATCAAGGTATTCCTGTCCCTTCTCGTCCCATACTTTGCATCCCTTTCCCTTCACGATGGTTATGGGGAAGAGTGGATATACATCAAATAGTTTCATTGTCTGATAGTTTCTGGTTCTTTAAAAGATTTGGTTTCCCTTCGGCGGGAGATGCAGAGGGAAAAGCTTCTTGCGGTCAGGAGGCTGACGAAATCGCCGATTTCGTCCGACAATCCCGGCGATTTCGTCGTTCAATCTCGCTGATTTTGTCAGACGGCAGACGGTCTCCCGCCTTCCTCTCTCAGAATGCGCTCGCCTTGAGGCGCAGTCCTGTCGTCTCGTCGATGCCGAACATGAGGTTCATATTCTGCACTGCCTGTCCCACGGCTCCCTTCAGGAGGTTGTCTATGCAGCAGGTGAGGAGGAGCTTTTCGCCGTATTTCTCGGCGTGGACAAGGGCCTTGTTGGTGTTCACCACCTGTTTCAGGTCGATGGGCTTATCCGCATAGTGAGTGAATTTGGCGTCCTTATAGAAGTCCTCATACCCTCTCACGATGTCTTCGATGCCGGCATTGGTCTTTACGACGGCCGTCGCGAAGATGCCCCGTGCGAAGTCGCCGCGGTAGGGGATGAAGTCGATGGCGGCGTCGAGATACCCCTGCGTCTGCCTCAGGCTCTGCCTGATTTCGGGCACATGTTGATGGCTGAAGGCTTTATAGACGCTCAGATTGTTGCTGCGCCACGAGAAATGGGTGGTCGGTCCGGGTCTCTGCCCGGCCCCGGTGCTTCCCGTGATGGCGTTCACCGACACATCCTCGTTGATGAGGCGCATGCTCGCCGCCGGGAGCAGACCGAGCTGTATGCAGGTGGCAAAGCATCCCGGGTTGGCCACATGGCGGGCCCGGGCTATTCTTTCCCTGTTGATTTCGGGCAGTCCATACACATAGTCGTTGCCCGGGGCGTCAAGCCTGAAGTCCTGGGCAAGGTCTATGATCCTGACATCCGGCGGCAGGGAGTGCTCCTTGAGAAACGCCTCGCTCTTGCCGTGGCCGAAGCAGAAGAACACCACATCCACCTTCTCGAGCGGCATCTCGCGGGTAAACCGCATGTCGGAGTCGCCATAGAGCCCCTCGTGAACATCCGTCAGGAGGTTTCCGGCGTTGCTCTCGCTGTTTACGAATACGATTTCTGCCTGCGGATGATTCAGCAGCAGGCGGATGAGCTCGCCGCCCGTATAGCCGGCTCCGCCTAATATTCCTATTTTTATCATGGGCTGTTTATGGTTTGGGCGGCATCACGATCCAAAGGAGTATATAGACGATGATGCCGCTGAACGCGGTGCAGAATGTGAGCAGACCATACACGATGCGGACCACGGTGGGGTCCCAGTCGAAGTATTCGGCGATGCCTGCGCATACGCCGCCCAGTATTCTGTCGTTCAAACGCTCTAATCTTTTGCCTGTAGCCATAATTCTTACCTTTTAAAGTTATTGTATCCTTTAGACGGCACAGCGAGAGGAAAGGTTGCGTGGGCTGCCGGTTTCTGTCTTCTGCCATGAAGGCAGGGCAGAGGTCTCACCGCTTCTCGTCGGGGTGCACGCCGTAGTAGACGCGCAGCGGAGTGCTCGACACCTTGATGAATCCCTTGGCATCCTGTGCCGTCCAGCCGTGTTGCATCTCACCGTATTCACCGAGCTTGCTCCTCGTGAGGTCGTCGGGGGAGTCCACGCCCACGCTCTGGAATCCGTAGGGACGGAGCTTCAGGACGGCCGTTCCGTTCACATGGCGCTGCGAGGAGCTGAGCATGGCCTCAATGTCGGGCATCACGGGCTCAAGATACTGGCTCTCGTGCAGGAACATACCATACCAGTTGGCCACCTGATCCTTCCAGTATTGCTGCCATTTAGACAGGGTGCTTTTCTCCAGCAGGCGGTGAGCCTCGATGATGAGTTTGGGTGCCGCGGCCTCAAAGCCCACCCTTCCCTTGATGCCGATGAGGGTATCGCCGACATTGCAGTCGCGCCCGATGGCATAGGCTGCGCCGATTTCCTCTATTTTCTGTATGGCCTTGACCTTGTCGTCGAATCTCTCGCCGTTGACGGCTGCGATCTCGCCTTTCCGGAATTCTATTTTCAGCTCGCTCTCCTCCTCTCGGGTTAGATGCTTCAGATAGGCTTCCTCGGGGAGACCCTGCAGCGGATCGAGCAGCTCGCCGCCGCAGATGGAGGTTCCCCAGATGCCTACATTGTAGCTGTATTTCAGCTTCGTGAAGTCGGCATGGAAGCCGTGTGCGTTCAAATAGTCCACTTCCTCCTGCCGGGAGAGGGCCTTGTCGCGGGTCAGGGTGATGATCTCGATGCCCGGTGCCATCACCAGGAAGGTCATGTCGAAGCGTATCTGGTCGTTGCCCGCGCCCGTGCTGCCGTGCGCGATGGCGTCGGCCCCGATCTCTTTGGCATACCGCGCGATGGCAATAGCCTGGAAGATGCGTTCCGAGGAGACGCTGATGGGATAACAGTTGTTGCGCAGCACATTGCCGAAAATCATGTATTTCAGGCTCTTCTCGTAATATTCCTGCGTTACATCGAGCGTCGCGTAGGCGACGGCTCCCAGCCGATGGGCGTTCTCTTCGTTGGTTTTCAACTGCTCAGGAGAGAATCCTCCCGTGTTGGCACATGCCGCATAGACCTCCCATCCGTCCTCCGTCAGTTTCATCACGGTGTAGGATGTGTCGAGTCCTCCTGAGAAGGCCACCACTACTTTCTTCTTTGCCATAGTCTTATAGGTTGTTCTGTTTGTTTATATCTGATTCTCTTTCGGTTTCTTCCCGTCGATTCTCCGGATTCTCTCAAGCACGGCCGCGGGAATCTTTGCGGGCAGATGCTCCTCCGGATCGTAGAGCATGGCGGTGCAGATGCAGTATTTTCGGTTGGTGCGCTGCAGCACATCCACATTCACGCAGCCCTCGCAGCCTTTCCAGAAGGCTTCGTCGTCGGTGAGGTCGGCAAAGGTAACGGGCTGATAGCCGAGCTGGGTGTTCATGGCCATCACGGCCGCCCCGCTCGTGAGGCTGAATATCTTGGCGTGCGGCCAGCGGGTGCGGGCCAGCGAGAAGGTCATGTCCTTGATTCTCTTTGCGATGCCCTGCCCGCGGAAATCGGGGTGGACGATGAGTCCGGATGTGGTAACATATTCTCTGTTTCCCCAGGTCTCGATGTAGCTGAAGCCGGCAAACCTGTCGCCCGAGAGGGCTATCACGGCCTTTGCCTCCCTCATCTTCGTAGTCAGATACTCATGGGTGCGCTTCGCTATGCCCGTTCCGCGCACCTTGGCAGCATCTGCGATGGTCTGCAGGATGGTGTCGACATACTTCTCGTGGGAAGGGTCGGCCACCAAAACCTTGATTTTTTCCATTTCTCTCTCTTATAGTCTTTATTCGAGTTTCAGGTTCGGGATAATAGTTCCCAGGCCTTTCTCAAGTGCCTCTCTTGATATCCCTTCCTTCAAGGCGAGGAAGATGGTGTCGTCTCCGGCTATCGTTCCGAGAATCTCAGGTATGCTCGAGATGTCTATGTTATAGGCAATGGAGCTCGCGTAGCCGGGCCGGGTCTTGATGACTCCCATGTTTCCGGAGTAGTTGAGCGACACAAACCCGGGAGCCTGAAGCAGGGTCGTGGCGGCTTTTGGCTTGCGCACGCGTTTATACATGGTCTCGTTAGGCAGTACATAGACGCTCTTCCCGTTCATGCTCGCGGCTTTCGCGATGCGCAGCAACTTCATGTCGCGGCTCAGAGTGGCCTGTGTAATGGGAAAGCCCTCGTTCTTGAGTTCTTGCATGACTTCCTCCTGACTGCCCATCTCCTTGCTGGAAATCAGCATTTTCAGCACTTCTATGCGGTCGTTCTTCTTCTTCGACATATTGTATATTTATTCAATTTTGGGCACAAATATAAGGTTTTTATGAATAATATTCAAGAATTTGGCTTAGTTTTTATTAATATTAATTTTGTTTTTGGATATTATTCCTAAATCAGGTGA
>CAUULA010000076.1:0-13093 GCA_963545855.1 uncultured Prevotella sp. | reverse complement strand
ACACTCGACTAGTCGTCGGCAGCGTCAGATGTGTATAAGAGACAGTATTAGAGCAAATTGTAGCGCGCGCAAAGGCAGACAAACAGCGCATCGTACTCCCGGAAGCAGAAGAGGAGCGCACATTGAAGGCGGCCGACAGGGTGTTGGCCGATGACATTGCCGACCTTATTCTTATTGGCAATCCCGCCAACATCAAGAAAAAGGCAGAAGAATGGGGCCTGAAGAATATCGGAAAGGCTACCGTGGTGGACCCCCAGAACTGCGAAAAGTCCGAGGATTATGCCGCTCTTCTGACAGAGCTTCGCAAGAAGAAGGGCATGACATTGGAGCAGGCCCGTGAACTCGTTACGAAGAACAACCTCTATCTGGGCTGTATGATTATCAAGACGGGGGATGCCGACGGGCAGATTTCCGGCGCGCTGAGTACCACCGGCGACACTCTCCGGCCGGCCTTGCAGATTATCAAGTGTGCTCCGGGCATCTCCTGCGTGAGCGGTGCAATGCTGCTCATTACCGACCGCAAGGAGTATGGCGAGGATGGAATCGTCATCATGGGCGATGTGGCCGTAACTCCCAATCCTACCGCCGAGCAGCTTGCGCAGATAGCCTATACGACGGCCCAGACGGCAAAGAGCGTTGCCGGTTTCAAGGATGTGCGTGTGGCTATGTTGAGTTTCTCGACCAAAGGCAGTGCCAAGGACGCCGTCGACAAGGCTACCGGCAAGAGCGTGTACATCATAGACAAGGTGTTGGAGGCCACCAGGCTGGCACAGGAGGAGTATCCCGACCTGCAGGTGGACGGCGAGTTGCAGGCCGACGCGGCGCTCGTGCCCTCTGTCGGGGTTACGAAAGCTCCCGGCAGCCACATTGCCGGAAAGGCAAATGTCCTCATAGTGCCTAACCTCGAGGTCGGAAACATCGGCTACAAGCTGGTGCAGAGGCTGGGCGGCGTGACGGCCATAGGCCCTATCCTGCAAGGTATAGCCCGTCCGGTGAACGACCTTAGCCGTGGATGCTCGGTGGAAGACATCTATTACATGGTGGCCATTACCGCCTGTCAGGCGCAGGATGCCAAGGCGCAAGGATGAAGGATGATAGTCTAAAGATTAAGAAATCAATAATATTTAAGGAAAAATGAAGATACTTGTATTGAACTGCGGAAGCTCGTCCATCAAATATAAGTTGTATGACATGGCAGACGAGAGCGTGCTCGCCCAGGGCGGCGTGGAGCGTATCGGCCTCGACGAGGCCTTTATCAAGGTGAACCTTGACAATGGCGAGAAGCGCCGGATCATGGCAGAGCTGCCCACGCACAAGGAAGGCGTGGCCTTGGTTTTCAAGGTATTGCTCGACCCCGAGATGGGTGCCATCAAGAGCCTCGACGAGATTGACGCCGTAGGCCACCGCATCGTGCAGGGCGGCGACCTGTTCGAGAAAAGCTGCATCGTAACGCCCGAGGTGGAGAAAGGCATCGAAAGCCTGATCGACCTCGCGCCCGTCCACAACGCCGGGCACCTCCGCGGTATTCGCGCCGTGGACGCCCTGATGCCCGGGGTGCCGCAGGTAACGGTGTTCGACAATGCCTTCCACAGCACCATGCCCGACTATGCCTATCTCTATGCCGTGCCTTACGAGCTCTACGAGAAGTATCATGTGCGCCGCTACGGCTTCCACGGCACCTCTCATCGCTATGTGTCGCGGCGCGTGTGCGACTTCCTCGGCGTGGATATCAAGACCCAGAAGATCATCACCTGTCATATCGGAAACGGAGCGTCGGTGGCTGCCGTGAAATACGGCAAGGTCATCGACACCTCTATGGGACTCACCCCGTTGGCCGGCCTGATGATGGGCAGTCGCTCCGGCGACATCGACCCCTCGGCCGTAACCTATCTGATGGGCAAGCTCGGCAAGGCTCCGCAGGAGATGGCAGAGTTTCTGAACAAGGAGAGCGGCGTGCTCGGAATCACGGGTATATCAAGTGATATGCGCGAGATTGAGAATGCCGACCGTGAAGGTAACCGGCGTGCCCATCTGGCTTTGCAGATGTATAACTATCGCATCAAGAAGTATATCGGTGCCTATGCGGCAGCCATGAACGGCGTGGATATCATCGTCTTTACGGCCGGCGTGGGCGAGAATCAGGAAGGCATGCGCTGGGATTCCTGCTCGGGGCTGGACTATCTGGGCGTGAAGATGGACCGCGAGCGCAACCATGTGCGTGGAAAGGAGCAGATATTGTCGGCCGACGACTCTAAGGTGAAGGTCGTAATGATTCCCACGGACGAGGAAATCGTCATTGCCCGAGACACCGTCGAGCTCATGAAAGGCCTGAAGGAATAGGGCGGAAAGTCAGGGCCTTGGCAACGAGCCTCAAGCGGCCTCTGTCAGAGACACTGCGGGCAGGAAGATTGCTTCCTGCCCGCAGTGTCTCTTTTAGTGATGTCCTTCCTGACAAAGTCGCCGAAATCGTGCGACAAAATCGGCGAGATTGTCGCACAATATCGCCGAACTTGTCATTCGGAAAGCGGCTTCCGCTCTCTCCGCAGTTGTCTTACGGCATAGGTAAACACGATGCAGAAGCAAATGAAGGGCAGCACATAAGAGACATTTACGGCTGGATGGCCGAGGATAACCCTTTGGTCAATGATCATGCCTTGCAGTGGCGGCATGATGGCTCCGCCGACGATTGCCATGACGAGAAACGCTGCCCCGAGACTGGCATCCTGGTTGTCTACATGCTCGAGGGCTATCCCATAGATGGTGGGGAACATCAGCGACATGAAGATGCTGATGCCTACGAGGCTGTAGAGCCCACCCATTCCCACGACGCAGATGGCTCCGAGGGTGCATATTCCGGCGCCTACAGCGAAGATGGCAAGCAGCTTCCGCGTGTTTACATACTTCATCAAGGCCGTGGCGAGGAATCGCCCGCAGAGGAAGAACACCATGGCCACGATGTTATACATCTGCGCCGTGGCCTTGTTGATGCCGAGGTTGTCGGCATACTGGATGATGAAAGTCCATACCATAATCTGTGCGGCGATGTAGAACATCTGTGCTACCACGCCCTCGCGATAGGATGGATTGTGCCATAGATGCCGCAGTGTGGCCTTGGCATTGTTGGCGTGAGTATTCTCGGAATAATCGGTCTTGGGCACCTTGATGAATACGAAGGCCGTCAGCACCAGTAATACCACCAGTCCGATGGCTACATACGGATCGCGGATCACCGCAAGGTCGTGCAGGCGGATGCCGGCTTTCTCGGCGGCGGAGAGCGTCGGGAATATGATTTCTCCCGCTGCGTTGCGCTTGTCGGAGATAAGGCTCGGAAGCACGATGAGTGAGGCTACGCTCATGCCCATCAGCGACCCCATGGGATTGAAGGCCTGCGCGAAGTTGAGGCGGCGCGTGGATGTCTCCTTGGAACCTAACGAGAGGACGAAGGGATTGGCCGTCGTTTCGAGGAAGGCGAGCCCGAAAGTCAGGATGTAGAGCGATATGCAGAAGAACGAGAACTGCTGATAGATGGCCGCGGGAATGAACATGAATGCCCCGAAGGCATAGAGGCCGAGTCCCAGGATGATGCCGCTCTTATAGCTGTATCTGCGGATGAACAGGGCCGCCGGTATGGCCATGGTGAAATAGCCGCCGTAGAAGGCGAACTGGACGAGCGATGCCTTGGCCGCGGAAATCTCCATTACGGTCTGGAAAGCGGCAACCATAGGGTTGGTGATGTCGTTTGCGAATCCCCAAAGGGCAAACAGCGAGGTCAGCAGGATGAAAATGAGAAGATACCTCTTCTCCACTATTTTCTTCTTTTCCATAAATCAGGATGGTTCTCTTTGTTGGTTTTTATATGTTTAATCCCTGCTCCCCCTCCTCGTGAGGGAGGAAGAGGGAGCGGGACAGAAGTATGTCTCAGGCCTGTCGGTTATTTGTAGATAGGCCCGAAGTTCTGGCATGCCCTGTAGTCGGCACCTTCCTTGTCCATGCCGAATGCATTCCATGCCGACGGACGGAAGAGGTTTCTGTCTTCCACATTGTGCATGCAGACAGGGATGCGGAGCATCGAGGCGAGCGTGATAAGGTCGGCTCCGATATGCCCGTAGGTGATGGCTCCGTGGTTGGCGCCCCAGTTGTTCATCACCGAATAGACATCCTTGAAGGCATCCTTCGCGGCATCCGTGCGCGGCGTGAACCATGTGGTGGGCCATGTGGGGTCGGTGCGCTTGTCCAGAATCTCGTGAATCTCCGGGTCGATATTTACCACCCATCCTTCGGCGAGCTGCAATACGGGGCCGAGGCCGTCGACGATGTTCACGCGGAGCATGGTTGCGGGAAACTCTCCCTTCGACAGGAAGTGGACGCTGAAGCCGCCTCCGCGGAAGTAATCGCGGTCGGCCGGCATCCACTGCGTGTGTTCCAGGCAGCGTTTCTCGTCTTCGGCAGTAACCTCCCAGAATGGTTTCATGATGGGATTACCTGCTGAATCCTGGCATTGACCTGACCCGTCCATGGTCGTTGCGCCAGAGTTAATGAGGTGAATGATGCCATTGCGGGCTGTGCTTGTCAGTACCTTGCCCGTAACTCTCTTCACGGCTTCGGGGCTCCAGTAGGTGCGCACATCCGAGAAAATCATCGGCTGGTTGGTGAGCAGATAGCCAAGCAGCATCGCGGTGCCGTTGAGGGTGTCGTTTTCGGTGGCAAGGATGGAAGGCTCACGCCGTCCGTTCCAGTCGAAAGTGGTGTTGAGGAGCGTCTCGGTGAAGTCTCCGTTCGGCATCCAGTCCGTCCACTGGCGCTGCCCTTGGAATCCTCCGGCGATGGCGTGGTGGCCTAAGGCCTCCTCCTTGAACCCCATCTCACGGAGCTTCGGGTTGCCGTGGTAGAGGTCGTTGACGATGAGCGTCATCTTGACAACAAACTCCCAGTCCTTCTCTTTCTCCTCCTGGGTCTTCTGATTCTCGGCCCGGTTCTTGTCCCATCCTTCGTTGGGCTTGATGTATTTGTTTACCCACGCCATGGCTTTCTCGTACTCTTCATGGTCGTAGATGCCGAGGTCCATGCGACGGAGAATCTCTACCTCGTCGACGCTTTCCGTCCTCATGCCGAGATATTTCTGGAAGAAATCGGTGTTGATGATACTTCCGGCAATACCCATGGTAACGCTGCCGATCGACAGATAGGACTGGCCGCGCATCTCGCCGACGGCAACCGCGGCACGGGCAAAGCGCAGCAGCTTCTCCTCCACATCGTCCGGGATGGTGTTGTCTTCTATGTCTTGTACATCATGCCCGTAGATTCCGTAGGCGGGGAGACCCTTCTGTGAATAGGCCGCTAATACCGCCGCGAGGTAGACGGCTCCCGGACGCTCGGTCCCGTTGAAGCCCCAGACAGCCTTGGGCCAATGCGGATTCATGTCCATCGTTTCCGCTCCGTAGCACCAGCAAGAGGTTACGGAGATGGTGGCGCATACTCCCGCAGCCTCGAACTTTTCCGCACAGGCGGCAGCTTCGGCAACGCGGCCGATGGTGCCGTCGGCAATTACGCATTGGACGGGCGTCCCGTCGCGATATTTCAGTTTGCCCGAAAGCAGGTCAGCAACGGCATGAGCCAGATTCATGGTCTTGTCTTCAAGACTTTCCCGAACGCCTCCTTGACGACCGTCAATGATGGGGCGTATTCCAATCTTTGGATACTTCATATTCTATGGTATATTTAAAGTTTAATAAATTGTTGGCGCAAATATAGTGAAAATATCGGGAGAACAATGCAGATTAATCTTTTTTAAATTAAACCTACCTGTATTTCTCTATGACGGGGGCGATGAGCCTTTCCATGACTTCATACCCTTTCTCGTTGGGGTGTACACCGTCGCCGGTATAGTCAGGGTTCATTCCCTCTCCGTCTGCCGACAGCATGGGTGTGAAATAGTCTACATAAGGAATCCTGTTCTTCACCGCATACGCCTTGACTCGCGCGTTCAAGCGGCGTATCTTGTCCATGGAACCCATGATGCTCTTCCTCCATCCGAATTGTTTTGCCGGTAGGCAGGAGGTGAGGATGACCTTGATTTTGTGAAGCTCGGCCAGCTCGATGAGTGTCAGGATGTTCCCAAAGGTGAGGTCTTCGTCGTATTTCCCGCTGTTTTCTGCAATGTCGTTGGTCCCATAATTAAGCACCATGACTTTGGGATGGAGATTGATCACATCCTCGCGAATACGGAGAAGGAAGTGGTAGGTGGTCTGTCCGCTGATTCCGCGGCAGATGTAGCTGTGCTCGTTAAAGAAGTCCGGGTGTTTGCGCACCCATCCCTCGGTAATGGAATTGCCGAGGAACACGACCCTTTTCTCGTTTTTCTTTGGCAGTCCCAGCTGGGCATTGGCCTTCCTGTAACGATTGGTGGTACTGGCGGTCTCGTCTTGTGCCGATCCGCATAGTGGTATTGCCAAAAGCAATACCGGGACGATGAGCTGTTTCAAGATTGTTTTCATGGTTCTTATGATTAGTTAGGTGTCAGGGTCTTGTCAAGGTCGGCTCTCGCCTTCTACATACTCTTCGAAGAACATATGTTCTCCGTCGAAGACCGCATAGGTGAATTGCCATATCCAATCACCAAGGATGAGCATGCGTGCCTTCCGTGAAAGGGTGAGGTCGAGCTCAATGTGGCGGTGCCCGTAGACATAGTAGTCCACGTCGGGGTGTGTCTTCATGTATTCCTTGGTGAATCTGACGAGGTATTCCTTGTCTTCTCCCATGTAGGGCACTTCTTTGCCGTCGGCCCGCTTCAGGCGGCTGTGCTTTGCCCAGTTGAGGCCCAACTGCATTCCCCACCATGGGTGGAAGAAGTTCAGGAGACGCTGGCAAGTCCGGTTGTGGAATGCCTTCCTGAGGAGCTTGAACTTGGCGTCAGGATCCCCGAGACCGTCGCCGTGGGCCAGGAAGAATACCTTGTCGTAGATTTCGGTGGTAATGGGAGCACGATGGAGGATGACTCCGCACTCCTTTTCGAGATACCCATAGGTCCAGATGTCGTGGTTCCCTGTGAAGTAATTCACTTCCACCCCCATGTCGGTGAGCTCTGAAAGCTTGCCCAGGAAGCGTGTGTAGCCCTTCGGGACCACATACTTGTATTCATCCCAGAAGTCGAACATGTCGCCCAGCAGATAGATGGCCGCGGCCTTGTATTTGATGCTGTCGAGGAATCGGACCAATCGGCGTTCCTGCGTCCGGGGGTGTTCTATGGCCAGTGAGCCGAGGTGCGCGTCGGAAAGGAAGTAGACAAATTTTGCCTCTTCATGGTTCCGGCTTGTCGCCGTTGCGGTCTCTGTCTGTGAGAGGTTTGGCATAATGCTTTGTTTGTTTTTATGTTTTATGCTGTCTGCGAGGCCGTTTCCGGCCTCACGGAAGTTGAGAACGGGGGAAGCGTCGTCGTATTTTCAGTCGAAGCCGAGTTCCACCCGTGCCTCTTCGGTCATCATGCTCTGATCCCAAGCGGGCTCGAACACCAGGTTTACATTGGCACACTTCACCTCTTCGAGGCTTTCCACCTTGGTCCGCACATCCTCCAGAATGAAGTCGGCAGCGGGGCACGAGGGCGCGGTGAAGGTCATGTCGAGGTCTACGGTGTGGTCGTCTTTCACCTCTATCTTATAGATCATCCCCAGATTCCATATGTCTACGGGTATCTCGGGGTCGTAGACGGTCTTCAGCACATCCACGATTCGCTCCTCCGTCCGGGTCTTTTCTTCTTGGGTCATATTGCTTATGTTTTCTGCAAAAATAGTGCAAATGAGGGCAGAGAGAACTTGTTCCCCATCCGCCCAGTGTAGATTATTTTCTGCAAATATACGAAATATTCTTCTAAATACGCAATATCCGCGGAATGTTTTTGTGCGGGCGAAGCTGCTGGGGATGTCTGGGTATCCGTCCGGGAGAGGCGGACAACCGGACTTGCGGGTATTAGGATGGGAGACGGAAGCCGTCGGGGGTGGAAATGAAGGCCATCGGCAGGTAAGCATGAAAAAAACATCTCTCCTTCTGCTGATCCTCAATAATATTTCATATCTTTGCAAAGAAATCACATTAATATCTTGATATGTCATGAAAAAAGCAATTTTGTTCTTGATGCTATGCAGCGTCTCTGCCGCCTTTGCGCAGGACCACGCCCTGCGATTGACGGAAGCAAACATCTCTAAAGTGGTCAAGGCCATGACCCTGGAGGAGAAGGCGAGGCTGCTTGTGGGTCCCAGCTACATCTATAACGACTCCTCGCGACGGCAGACGATACCCGACATAGAGGTGGGAGCCGCAGGCTATACATACCCCATCCCCCGCCTGGGTATCCCGGTAACCTTGCTTACCGACGGACCGGCAGGAGTGCGCATCCCCGCCCAGCGTGAGGGCGACTCCCGCACCTATTATGCCACGGCCTTCCCGATAGGTATCCTCGTAGCCTCAAGTTGGGACATTGAGACGGCGCGCAAGATGGGAGAAGCCCTGGGGCAAGAGACTCTCGACTATAATTGCGACCTGCTCTTGGGGCCGGGAATGAACCTCCATCGCAATCCCTTGTGTGGCAGGAACTTTGAATACTTCTCGGAAGACCCTGTCTTGAGCGGCATGATGGCCGGCTACGAGGTGCTCGGCATACAGTCGAAAGGGGTGGGAGCCACCATCAAGCACTTCGTATGCAACAATCAGGAGTCATATCGCACACAGAACAACTCCATCGTCAGCCAGAAGGCTCTCCGCGAACTTTATCTCAAGAACTTTGAGATAGCCCTCCGTGTCTGCTCTCCGTGGTCGGTCATGAGCTCCTATAACACGCTCAACGGGCAGCGGGTCATGTATCACAAACCGCTCCTCACCGACTGGCTGCGCGGCGAGATGGGCTATCGCGGCATGGTAGTTACCGACTGGTATGGTTATCGCGACCCCGTACAGCAGGAAATCGGAGGGTCCGATCTGTTGCAGGTTGGGGTCCAGCAGCAAGTGGATGATATTATAAAAGGTGTGGAGAGCGGCCGGCTTCCGATGGAAATCGTAGACCGGAATGTAACCCATCTGCTGGAGTATATCGTCAAGACCCCTCATTTCAAGGGCCATCGGGCGGCCAACCAGACAGACTTGGAGGGGCATGCCCGCATGGCACGGGAAGCGGCCGAGCAGGGCATCGTGCTGTTGAAAAACGAGGGAGCGACCCTTCCGCTTGGCAAAGACCGGCGCGTCGCGCTCTTCGGACAAGGCTCCTATAAGGGCTTTCTGGCTCATGGAACAGGCTCGGGAAGCGTGAACAAGGCATACACGCTCAACCTGAAGCAGGGTTTGGAGGGTGCCGGCTTCAGCCTCAATGCCGAGCTGAAATCGCTCTATGAGGATGCCGAGGCCGATGTGGCAATCAGCAGGAGCTATGCCGAGCGGCGTGCACAGGAGTCGGATGTGGCCGTGGTAACGATCAGGCGCAATTCCGGAGAGGGTGCCGACCGATGGAACGAGCCGGGCGACTGGCTCCTGAGCGACCTTGAGAGAAACACGCTCAGCAATATATCAGAGGCTTTCCATGCGCAGGGAAAGAAGGTGGTGGTAGTGCTCAACATCGGCGGCGTTATCGAGACGAGCTCGTGGAGCGGCCTCGTCGACGCCATCGTGCTGCCTTGGCAGCCGGGCATAGAGGGTGGCAACGCCGTTGCCTCCATCCTGTGCGGCAAGGTGAACCCGTCAGGAAAGCTGCCCATGACCTTTCCCGTGGCCTACGAAGACATCCCGTCGGCCAAGAATTTCCCGGATCACTTCCACGCGGAGGCATGGGACAAGGCAAAGAAAAACATCGGATGGACCCGCTATGAGGAAGGAATCATGGTGGGATACCGGTATTTTGACACTTTCAAGGTGCCCGTCGCTTACCCCTTCGGCTATGGCTTGTCCTACACGACCTTTGCCTTCAGCCGTCTCAAGGTCAAGAGGCAGCGTGGTGGCTATGTGGCTTCCGTAACCGTAACGAACACCGGCAGCGTGGCGGGGAGAGAGGTGGCGCAGCTCTATGTGTCGGCTCCGAAGGGCAAGCTGGAGAAGCCCGCACGAGAGCTGAAGGCCTTTGCGAAGACTCGGGAGCTGCAGCCCGGTGAGAGCGAGACGCTCGTGATGCGGATAGGAGATGCCGACCTTGCCTCCTTCGATGAAGCGGCCAACAGCTGGGTAACCGATGCGGGAACCTATCGGGTTGAGGCAGGGGCGTCGGTAGAAGACCTTAAAGTGAGGGCAGAGCTTAAGGTCGGAAAGCCGATCGTCAGGAAGGTGCCTGCCGTAATCTAAGCCCGGGGGAGGCTCGTCAGAGCCTTCCGCTTTCCCGATAGCTGTAATATTTGCCGTCGGTAACGATGATGTGATCGAGAAAATATATCCGCATGATCTCCGCGGCATGCTTGACGCGCTGGGTGAGACGGTCGTCCATCGTGCTGGGAACGGCATTGTTGCTCGGATGATTGTGCGCCAGGGCGAGTATCGTGGCGTTGCGGAGAAGAGCCTCTTTCATGATGAGGCGCACATCTACGGCAGTCTCGCTGATGCCTCCATGGCTGAGCTTCACGGCTTTGATAAGTTTATAGGCCTGATTCATCAGCAATATCCACGACTCCTCTACATCCAGGTCCTGCATCTTGGGGTGCATGAACTCGTAGATGGCCGCGGCCGACCCGAGGTCCGGCCGCTCTTCGGCTTTCGATTCCTGTCGCCGCTTGCCCAGTTCGCAGGCCGCGAGGATGGTAATCGCCTTCGCCGGGCCCATGCCCTTGTATTTCTCGAGGTCTTGAATCGACATCTTCCCCAGGGTGTTCAGGTTGTTCCTGCAGTCGCCGAGCACTTCTTTCATGAGGTCGACGGCACTTTGCTGCGGCGATCCTGACCCGATCAAGATGGCAAGAAGCTCGGCGTTGGAGAGGTTCTCTGCCCCGATGCGCATGAGTTTCTCCCGTGGCCGGTCTTCCTCGGCCCATTGATTGATGTTGAGTTTCACTATTGGTTGGGGTTTCTGATGGATAGATTCTCGGGGAACCGTTTATTTGTAGAAGGTCTTTTCAAAGGCTTGAAATTCATCTTTCCCTAACAGGCATCTGCGCCAACAGGCCTGTATGAACCCGCAGCCATAGCCTGTCAGTTGGATGAAAGCGGCAAGAATGCTGAGGAATCCAATTGTTATGCTCCTGTTTTTGCAGCCAGAGTCTATGAATATCAATAGTGAATAGAGGACTGGTGGAACTGTTCCGGCCAAGAGCATAAGGATTCCAAAGATGATTCCGTACACCGGCCCATTTGCGCAACCGGTCTTAATTTGGGCAAGGGCATTGAATCCCAATGCGATAAAAAGAGAGCCAAATAGAATAAGGAGGATGCAGAGAGCTATGGTCAGGGTGAATATTGCAGGAAGGAAGTGTACCGGCTTCAGGCTCTCGGAATACTTCATGTAGAGGTTGATGCGGGCGATGCCGCTGTTGTAGACCTGCCGCCAGAACTTGCGGAAGTCGGTGCGGCGCTTGTGGTAGACCCATGCCCCGGGGAAGAGGCGGCATGTACAGCCGGCCTTGAAGATGCGGATGGAGAAGTCGATGTCCTCGCCGAAGCGCATCTTGGAGAATCCTCCGAGCCTCTGATACACCTCTTTCTTGATGCCCATGTTGAAGGAACGGGGATAGAACTTGTCCAGTTTCCTCTTCCCGCCACGGATTCCGCCGGTGGTGAAGAAGCTCGTCATGGAGTAGGAGATGGCCTTCTGGATTTTGGTGAACGACTCGTGGGCGCGGTCGGGCCCGCCGAAGGCATCGCTGTCGGCCGCCGCCAGTTCCTTGTCCACGGCCAGAAGGTATCCCTCCGGGACCACGACATCGGAGTCGAGAATGATCAGCCACTCGCCCTGCGCACGCTCCGCGCCGTAGTTGCGGCTCTGTCCGGGTCCGCTGTTGTCTTTGTAGTAGTAGTGGATGTCCAGCTTGCCGGCATACTTGTCGCATACTTCCCTGCAGGGATTTGCCGATCCGTCTTCCACGATGATTACCTCAAAATCACGGGATTGCTGGCGGGTGAGGCTCTCGAGGAGCTCCTCCACCTCGTCGGGGCGATTGTAAACGGGAACGATAAAACTGTATTTCATATCTATATGAGAAGCGTGCGGAATATCAAAAGGTTATCAGAAGAATGACAAAATCGGCGAAATCGTGCGACGAAATCGCCGGTTTCGTCAGTCAATCTCGCCGATTTTGTTGTATGGGAGACGGTCTTTTACGACTGCTCCTATTCGTTTACGCGGCCCAGATAGCTGCCGTCGCGGGTGTCGACCTGAATGGTCTCGCCCTCATTGATGAACAGCGGCACGCGCACTTCGGCGCCGGTTTCGAGCGTGGCAGGCTTTGTGGCGTTGGTTGCCGTATTGCCCTTGACGCCCGGCTCGCTGTGAGTGATCTTCAGGTTGGTCTTTATCGGCATCTCGGCAGACAGGATCGTGCCGTCGGAGGTGTCGGTAACGATTTCCACGATGTCGCCCTCCTTCATGAACTCCACTCCCGCAATCTGGTGGCGGGCAATGGGAATCTGCTCGAAAGTCTCTTGGTTCATGAAGATAAGTCCTGACGGATCCTCGTAGAGATACTGGTAGGGGCGGCGCTCCACACGCACATCGTCGAGCTTGAAGCCTACCTGGAAGGTGCGCTCGAGCACGCGGCCGTCGGCCACATTCTTCAGCTTGGTGTTCATAACGGTGTTGCCCTTGCCCGGCTTCCGGTGCTGAAAGTCGATGCAGACCCAAATCCCTCCATCCATGCGGATGCAGGTTCCTTTCTTGATTTCCTGTGAATTAATCATTGTAAATATCTGATATTGTTTGTTTGTTAATCGTCGGAATCCTTTCAGACTCGGTTGCAAAGTTACTATATTTTTATAAAAAAACATTCTTTCCATAGTGAAATTTCGCATAATTCTTTGTTAATTCGAAAATTATGTGTACTTTTGCAACCCAAAAAGGTGTGAACTCGTCGATAGGGTTGACCGCTCTTAGAACTGTCTCTTATACACATCTGACGCTGCCGACGACTAGTCGAGTGTA
>CAUULA010000075.1:0-13125 GCA_963545855.1 uncultured Prevotella sp. | reverse complement strand
ATTTCTAGAAACGAAAAAACAAATGCACATGGCAACAGACAAGACGGCTTATGTTTGCTCAAATTGCGGTCAAGAGTCTCCTAAATGGATAGGGAAATGTCCAAGTTGCGGACAGTGGAACACCTTTAAGGAAATTCGTATTGTCTCAGAGTCCGGTTCCTTGGCGGCAAAGTCGGCAGCCTTGACCATGAATGCGCACAGAAACGCAATGAATGGAGGGGTGGTGCCTGTGTCCCTCAGAGATATCTCTGCCAAGGACGAACCTCGCCTGGATATGCAGGATGCAGAGTTAAACCGTGTGCTGGGAGGAGGCCTTGTGCCCGGAAGCATCGTCCTTTTAGGAGGAGAACCGGGCATTGGGAAGTCAACTCTTACGCTCCAGACAATCCTGAACATGGAAAATACCCGGGTTCTCTATGTCTCGGGTGAAGAGAGCGTACACCAAATCAAAATGAGGGCTGAGCGCATCAATGGCAAGAAAGGTACCATGGAAAATGTCGTTGTCTTGTGTGAGACCTCGCTTGAGAACATCTTCAGCCACATTAAGGATGTGAAGCCAGAGCTCTTGGTAATAGATTCTATCCAGACCATAGCGACAGAACAGGCAGACTCAAGTCCCGGAAGTATAGCCCAGGTGCGTGAATGCGCAGCGGCCCTGCTCCGCTTTGCAAAGTCAACCGGCATTCCCGTCATCCTTATCGGGCATATTAATAAAGAAGGAACCCTGGCCGGCCCCAAGATACTTGAACACATCGTGGACACGGTGATACAGTTCGAAGGCGACCAACACTACATGTATCGTATTCTTCGTAGTATCAAGAACCGATTCGGGAGTACATCAGAATTGGGAATTTATGAAATGGAACAGGCCGGGCTCCGCCAGGTCTCAAATCCTTCGGAGCTGCTTCTTACCGAAGACCACGAGGGCCTTTCCGGCATAGCTATCAGTTCTGCGATTGAGGGGGGACGCCCATTTCTCATTGAAACCCAGGCCTTGGTGTCGAGTGCCGCTTATGGGACACCGCAGCGATCGGCCACAGGCTTCGACCAGCGGAGGCTGAACATGCTCCTTGCCGTTCTCGAAAAGCGTGTAGGTTTCAAGCTGATGCAGAAGGATGTGTTCCTGAATATTGCCGGCGGACTACGCGTTACGGACATGGCTATGGACCTGAGCGTCATTGCCGCAGTGCTTTCTAGCAATGTGGATACGGCCATAGAGACCGGCTGGTGTATGTGTGGCGAGGTGGGACTGAGCGGCGAAGTCCGTCCGGTAAACCGCATTGAGCAGCGGGTGGCAGAAGCGGAAAAGCTGGGATTTACGCATCTTATACTTCCCGCCTATAACCTCAAGGCATTCAATCCGCATAAACACAAGATAGAATTGCATCCAGTAAGAAAAGTAGAAGAAGCCCTCAGGGCGCTATTTGGATGATTCTGAATCTGATGGCAAAGGCCTTCTTGTACTTGGGAAGGCCTTTGCCACATGAATGCCTGGCCAAGGCTTGTATTAATCGTCGTAAATGGTCCGGTCTCCGATGCCGGCATCCTTTAGGGCTTCCTTGCGCTCACGGCAGGTGCCGCATTTGCCGCAATGATGTTCTCCGCCCTTATAGCAGCTCCATGTTTCAGCGTAGTCAATGCCCAATGTCTTGCCACGGCGGGCAATGTCGGCCTTGGCAAGGCCGGTGTAGGGAGCCCAAAGCTCAATGCCGGCAAAGGTGCCGGCGATAGCGGCATTCGACATGGCTTGCACGAATTCTGGCCGACAGTCCGGATAGATGGTATGGTCGCCCCCATGATTGGCCATCATTACATACTTTAGATGATGGCTCTCCGCTATGCCGACGGCAATACTCAGCATGATTCCATTGCGAAACGGAACCACCGTCGACTTCATATTGTCTTCATCATAGTTGCCCTCGGGAATGGCCTCTGCCCCCTCGAGAAGTGAACTTTTGAAGTATTGGTGTACGAAGTCGAGGTTCAGGACGATGTGCCGGATCCCCAATCTCTCACAATGCAATTGTGCGAAGGGGATTTCCCGGGCATTGTGATTACTTCCGTAATCAAAGGATATGCCCAGTTTGATGCGGTCTTTATATTCATAAAGCATGGTAATGGAATCCATCCCGCCGCTTACTATAATCGCTGAATCTTTCATTTTCCTTGAGTTCCAGGGGCAAAGGTAGTGATAAAAAACGAAAAAACTCATACCCTCTGTATTTTGTTTGAAGAAAAAGTAGTATCTTTGCAACAAGAAAGGATTAACATATAAAATATACAAAAAATGAAAATTGAACAATTCAACTTTGCTGGTCATAAGGCAATCGTGCGTGTAGACTTCAATGTGCCATTGGATGAAAATGGCAAGGTTACAGACGACACCCGCATCCGCGGCGCTCTCCCCACCTTGAAGAAGGTGCTCGCTGATGGCGGTGCCCTCATCATGATGAGTCATATGGGCAAGCCGAAGGGCAAGGTGAAGGCAGAACTTTCACTCGGACAGATTGTCAAGAATGTGAGCGATGCCCTTGGAATAGAGGTTAAATTTGCCCCTGACTGTGCTCACGCGGACGAGCTCGCCGCTGCCTTGAAGCCGGGAGAAGCCCTGCTTCTTGAGAACCTCCGCTTCTATCCGGAGGAAGAAGGAAAGCCCGTGGGCGTTGAAAAAGGCACTCCCGAATATGACGAGGCAAAGAAGGCTATGAAGGAAAGCCAGAAGAATTTTGCCGCAAAGCTGGCTTCCTATGCAGATGTATATGTAAACGACGCGTTCGGTACGGCTCATCGCAAGCATGCTTCTACGGCCGTTATTGCCGACTCTTTCGACCAGGATCACAAGATGCTTGGCTTCCTGATGGAGAAAGAAGTTACCGCCATTGATAATGTATTGAAGAACGCGCAGCATCCTTTTACTGCCATTATCGGCGGCTCAAAGGTAAGCTCTAAGCTGGGGGTTATCAAGAATCTGCTTGACAAAGTGGACAATCTCATCATCGGCGGCGGCATGGGATACACCTTCATTAAGGCGCAGGGCGGCCACATCGGCAAATCGCTCCATGAAGATGAGCTCATGCCGGAGGCATTGAATGTCATTGCGGCGGCCAAGGAGAAGGGCGTGAATCTGAGCCTTTCGGTCGCAACGGTATGCGGCAAGGACTTTTCCAATGACACAGAGCGTTGCATCTTCCCGATATACAACATCCCTGACGAGTGGGAAGGAATGGACGCTTCCGAGGAGAGCATAGCCGAATGGAAGAAAATCATCCTCGACTCAAAGACAATTCTCTGGAACGGTCCCGTTGGCGTGTTTGAGTTCGAGAACTTTGCCAAGGGTACCGGCGAGATTGCCAAAACCGTGGCTCAGGCTACCCAGGAGAATGGTTGCTATTCACTCGTCGGTGGCGGAGACTCTGTCGCGGCGGTTAACAAGTTCGGACTTGCAGACAAGGTGAGCTATGTATCTACGGGTGGAGGTGCCATGCTCGAGGCTATCGAGGGCAAGGTGCTCCCCGGCGTAGCGGCTATTGAAGGCTAATCTAAAACAACTTTATAATGTGAGGGCGGACACATCTTAGCAGGTGTGTTCGTCCTTCTTTTATATCAGACAGCTGCCTTGAGGATCACGAAATCGCCGATTTCGTCAGACAAAATCGCCGAGATTGTCGTTCAATATCGCCGATTTTGTAAAGCCGGCGACAGCATTTAGAATTAGAAACCTTAAAATATGCGATGAAAGAAGGCGGGTGAAGATATTTTTTCGTATATTTGCACGAGATGCTGAAGAAAGCTTTTTCCATAATAACTTGCATCGTGCTGGCCCTCAATCTGAATGCGCAACGCCAGCAGATTCTTGTGGACAATATCCGTTCGCTTCAGGTCGTAGCCGGCAATCGATGGCGCGACTTGCCCGTTATTGGCATTTCTAACGGGGAGACCGTCAGCATCTCGTTTGACGACATGACCCATGAACACCATCGTTTCACCTACTCCGTCAGGCACTGCGAGGCCGACTGGACGGAAAGCAGAGAGGTTTTTCAAAGCGATTTCTGCGAGGGCTTTGCAGAGGGAAACACCATCGACACCTTTGAGGAATCGTTCAACACGAACACCCTCTACACCCATTATAGCCTCCAGTTGCCTAACGACAGGTGCCGCCTGAAGATGAGTGGAAACTACGAAGTTACCATCTATGATGAAGACAGGGGCGAAAGGCCTGTAGTAAAGGCGTATTTCATGGTTCTTGAGTCTTTGATGGGCGTGTCTTTGAGTATGCTGACCAACACGGATGCCGATATAAACGGTCGGCATCAGCAGATTTCCATGGGCGTCAACTATGGCGAGTTGAAGGTCTCTGACCCAGGTAGGCAGATAAAAACCGTGGTTTTACAGAACGGCCGCTGGGATAATTGCAAGGTGAATATAAGCCCGCAATACACGATGAATGACGGGCTCCGCTGGGAGCACTGCCGTGCCTATGTCTTTGATGGAGGAAACGAATACCGGAAGTTTGAGATGCTGGATGTCAACCACACCACCATGGGACTGGAGAAAATGGATTGGGACGGCCGTCAATATCATGCCTACATATGGCCGGACGAACCTCGCCCGAGCTATATCTATGATGAAACGCCCAAGGGAGCTTTCTTTTTCCGTAACTCCGACAACCAGGCAAATGATACCGAATCAGAGTATCTCCAGGTCCATTTCCGCTTGCGAAGTCCGTACATTGCTGACCGGATTTATCTGAACGGGAATTGGACTTACGATCTCTTTGTGCCGGAATATGAGATGATTTGGAATAAAGAGCGTCAGCAATATGAAGCCATTGTACTGCTCAAGCAGGGATATTATTCCTATCAATACCTTTCGCTGAGGGCTGACGGCACCGCTGCCCCGCTCAGGAGCGAGGGAAATTTCTATCAGACCAGGAATGAATATCAGGCTCTCATATATTATCGGGGTGTCGGTGAAAGGGCTGATCGGCTTGTGGGATATGCAGCTATTTCAGACAAATAGCCCTGTTTCTGTTTTGATGGAATTGCAGAAATGGATCAAAAAACCATGGTTTATTTTTGTAATTGATACAAAAACATACTACCTTTGCAATAGAAATATAAGGTAAAAGATAACCAATGAACATCAAATCAACAGACACGAATGCATATAATGCTCTCATTGAGCATGGCATAAGGCCGTCGGTACAGCGGCTGGCCATCATGGGCTATCTACTGACCCATTACACTCATCCTACGGTGGAAGAAGTCTTTCTGGCATTGCGTGGTGAAATTCCGACACTAAGCAGGACCACTGTCTATAAGACTTTGCGCATGCTGTCGGAGCATAAGGCTGCCCAGATGATTACCATTGACGATCATCGCGTTTGCTATGATGGCGATACTGCTCCCCATGTGCATTTTTTCTGTAAGTATTGTGGCAAAGTGTATGACCTCGCTGACGAAGCGGCTCCAATGCCCTCAAGCAATGTGATAGATGGCAATCTTATCGATGAGAGCCAACTTTACTATAAGGGAATCTGCAGGAACTGCCGGGAAGAAATGGCAGAAAGGCTGTGAGTAGAGTAAACCATCTATTACCAGCAGTCATTCTACTCAATAAATTAATACAAGGGCATTCATGAAGCAGAAGTTTATTTGCACCGTTTGTGGTTATATCTATGAAGGCGAGGAGCCTCCAGAGCTGTGTCCGATTTGCAAGGCACCGGCAAGCAAATTCAAGGAAATGGCGATTGAGGCCACACCGGAGTTTGCCACGGCACACGAACTGGGCGTTGCCTATAAGGATCAGGTTGGCGAAAAGCTTATCCGGCACTGTAAGAACACTTTCGCAGAAGAATGCGGCGAGACCGGCATGTATCTCGCCATGGCCCGCCAGGCCGACCGAGAGGGCTATCCGGAAGTTGCACGCACCTTTGAGCGCTATGCCTATGAGAAGGCTAACCATGCAAGCCGCTATGCTGAAATGCTGGGAGAAGTGCTGAGCGACACCAAGAGTAACCTGGCAGCTCGTATCGCTGCGGAGAAAAGGGCAAGTGCAGAGAAGCTCGAGGCAGCAGAGCTTGCTAAGAAAGAAGGTTCCGACGCGCTCCATGACACGATTCATGAAATGGCAAAGGATGAGGCTCGCCACGCCGCCGGCTTTATCGGATTGTATAACCGATACTTCAAGTAAGGTCTCCTAAGCGTTTGGAAACATCATTTTGGAGATTCTTCTGAATAAAGAAAGGGCTTCCGTGTCGTCATATATACATGGATGCCCTTTGTCGTTCTATGAGGCTGACAGTATTCTATATCATGAGGAGTGTCCGTTCACGAAGGCGTGGCGCATCCATCAAGAATCGACTTGATCTGTAGCCAGGAAGCTTCACTATGTGCATCAAATATCTGCTTACTGCCCTCTACGGGAACCTGTCCCCTGCCTGGAGCGGGTCTCCAAGATAATACAGAAACCGTCTGATTATACTCATCATAGCTGACAGACAGGGCGGTTGAATGACCATAAAAGTCCTTGTATGATTTTGCACGATGAGCTTTTAAGAATTTCGAACGGTCATATTTAACTCTTTGCGAATCTACCGCACCTGAATGCTTAAGAGCTATTCTTAGATTCTGCACAAACTCCATTTCACCAATAGAATCTGGAAGAATGACAGCCTTGCTGTCTTCGCATAAATAGCCGTTCTCGTTCTGGTGGCCTGCGACAAACTGGTATGTTTCTCTGAACTTATATACCGTTGCATGCCGCTGCCATGCGAGATATTCCTCCTTGAGCCATCGTTTATATTCATGGCGATGCAAGACGGCCCGAAACCACTTGACTATAGAGGGCATTTATCCTTTTATCAAAGAAATCGTCTCTTCTGCCGATACCAATCGCTGTTCTCCGGTGAGCATGTTTTTAAGAGTGAGCTTTCCAGCTTCCATCTCTGTAGCGCCTGCAAGGGCAACAAAGGGTATCTGCTTCGCATTGGCATAGCTCATCTGCTTCTTCATCTTTGCATTGTCCGGATACATTTCCGTGCGAATACCAGCCTCTCGAATCTTTGCGACGACAGGAAGACAATATGCCGTTTCTTGCTCGCCAAAGTTGATGAAGAGCAATTGGGTGGCGTCCACGGCTTCTTGAGGATAGAGGTCGAGCGTGTTAAGAACATCATATATGCGATCCGCACCGAAAGAGATGCCCACTCCGCTCAAGCCCGGCATCCCGAAGATTCCCGTAAGGTTGTCATAGCGGCCGCCACCTGTAATACTTCCCATGGGCACATCGAGAGCCTTTACCTCAAATATAGCGCCGGTGTAATAGTTCAAGCCTCGTGCGAGAGTAAGGTCGAGCTGAATCTCGTTCTTCACCCCCGTGGTCTTCAGGGTGTCAAGTATGAAGCGAACTTCCTCCACCCCCCTCAGTCCTATCTCAGAAGTTCCAAGTACCTTGCTGATAGTATCGAGTTTCTTGTCATTAGTTCCCTTCAAAGAGATTATCGGCTGAAGTTGCTCTATGGCCCTTTCGCTAAGACCGTTATTGCGAAGCTCTTCGTTTACATTCTCTATCCCTATCTTGTCAAGTTTATCGATGGCCACAGTAATATCTACAATCTTGTCGGCTTCATCAATCACCTCTGCTATACCGGAAAGTATCTTGCGGTTGTTAATCTTAATCTGGATCCTGATGCCGAAACGGCTGAAAACCGTGTCCACAATCTGCATCAATTCAACCTCATTGAGGAGGGAATCAGAGCCCACAATGTCTGCGTCGCACTGGTAGAACTCCCGATATCGTCCTTTTTGAGGACGGTCGGCACGCCAGACGGGTTGAATCTGATAGCGCTTGAACGGCAGTTGCAACTCGTCGCGGTGCATTACCACATAACGGGCAAAGGGAACGGTCAGGTCGTATCTCAATCCTTTCTCACAAAGCTTAGAGGCCAAATGAAGAACATTGCGTGTCGCAAGTTCCTCGTCGTCTATCTTGTTCAGGTAGTCTCCGGAGTTTAAAATCTTGAAAAGCAGTTTGTCCCCTTCCTCTCCATACTTGCCCATAAGGGTCTGGAGAGTTTCCATTGCGGGAGTTTCTATCTGCTGAAAGCCATAGAGAGAATAAACTTCTTTGATTGTGTTGAATATATAGTTGCGCTTGGCCATCTCAACGGGACCAAAGTCTCTGGTACCTTTTGGTATAGAAGGTTTCTGTGCCATTATTTCCTTATGATAGTTTGTTCACGATCAGGACCAATTGAGATGATTCTGATGGGTGTCTCTAAGTAGTCTTCTAAAAAATTAATATAGTCTTTGAATGGCCTGGGAAACTGGTCTTCAGAAGTGAACTTGGTCATGTCAGTTTGCCATCCTTTGAACTCCTTATAAACAGGAGTAACATCATTTATATTATATGGAAACTCTGTCGTTTCAGAGCCGTCTGCAAGCTTGTATGCGACACAAGCCTTAATGATATCGAAGCTGTCAAGAACATCACTCTTCATCATGATAAGTTGGGTAACCCCATCAACCATAATTGAATATTTAAGCTGAACAAGATCTATCCAGCCACAACGGCGCTCACGCCCGGTAACGGCACCATATTCATGGCCTGTCTGCCGAATGGAGTCGCCTGTCTCGTCAAAAAGCTCTGTGGGGAAAGGGCCGGAGCCAACACGAGTACAATAAGCTTTCATGATGCCATAAACTTCACCTATCTTATTGGGACCAATGCCAAGCCCTGTACAAGCACCTGCACAAATCGTATTCGATGAAGTTACAAAGGGATAGCTGCCAAAGTCAACATCAAGCATGGTGCCTTGAGCCCCTTCACAAAGCACTCTTTTGTTTTCATGGAGAAAATGATTGATTTCGTGCTCTGCATCGACAATCACAAATTTTCGCAAATAGGCAATGCCTTCAAGCCAGCGCTCCTCAATCTCCTCGAAGCCGTTGAAGTCTGTCCAGCCCATAGCCTTGAGCATCTGCAAATGTCGATTTTTATGTAAAGCATACTTCTCTTCAAAGTTTTCGAAAATATCACCAACCCGAAGTCCATTGCGCGAGACTTTGTCGGTGTAGGCTGGGCCAATTCCCTTCCCTGTAGTCCCAACCTTGTTCTCAGCCTTTAACCTCTCTTGTGCATGGTCGAGGATACGATGAGTAGGCATAATAAGATGCGCCTTTTTTGAGATGTGCAAACGCGATTTTAATTCATGTCCGCTCTTCTCCAATGCAATAGCTTCTTCCATGAAAAGATCTGGAGCAAGAACCACTCCGTTGCCGATAATATTTACCTTGTCTCCTTGGAAGATACCGGAAGGAATAGACCGAAGAACATATTTCTGTCCTTCAAATTCTAAGGTGTGGCCAGCATTAGGCCCTCCTTGAAAGCGAGCTACAACATCATAATTTGGAGTAAGGACATCTACGACTTTACCCTTACCTTCATCTCCCCATTGGAGCCCCAATAGAACATCAACTTTCCCTGTATTCATATTTCTTATGTTTATAATCTACTTGTCTTCTGTTTGCAATTGCTGCAGACGCCATAAATGTAAAGTGAGAATACTTCCCGCGCGAACCGGCGAAATTTGATATCCTCAATGGCATGTACTATCTTTGGAGCCTCCAACTCTATAACTTGTCCACATATTGTACATATCTGGTGAATGTGGTTCTCCTTATCATTTATCGCCTCATACTTAGTTCCATCTGCAAGACGATGGCAAATGACAAGGCGAAGATTGATAAACAGCTTTATGGTATTATAGAGAGTTGCCCGGCTCACGGGAAAATGTTTCTTTTCAAGCTTCTCCTTTAAAGCATCCAATGAAAAATGTCCTTTCATCGAATAAACGGCTTCCAAAATAGCATAGCGTTCAGGTGTCTTCCGATGATTGTTAGTCTCAAGATAATTATCCAGAATCTTTTGAGCATTCTCTTTGGAACTCTTTTTCATTATGCATTATAATAAACGGACATACAAAGTTACCTATTTTTATTTATATTAGGGAATGGATACCTTTAAAAAAACTAAATAATATCAAACCCTTGAGGTTTTATGGCATTGTGCGCAATAGTTTCATATTCCGTACCTAAATCGGCAAAACGCATCAGGCTGTTATATGCTGCATGCCTGACGCCCAAATTGCTGCTCTGTAATGCAACTGCAATTTGATCAAGATATTCATTGATGCCACGCTCATTGGGCTCTTGTCCCTTCATAAAGAGCCTTGATAACAGTTGGTAGGCAGTAATTTGGAAAAAGGGATTATCACTTGCCATCCATTGATATGCTAATACCGGAGCATAGTCAAGATACTGAAAGAGATTGAATGCAAGCATCTCGGCAATTTCCTGGGAGGGACACTGCTCCATCCATATCTCTGCTATTTCCGGGGGCATCTTTGTTGGCGGCATAAGGAGAGTTGCAAGGATTTTACATTCGCGTATGTTCTCTTTGTAGAGCTCTATGGCAAGTTCATAGTCTTTGGGATATTCTTCTGCCATTTTCTGAAGTTCAATCAATGGTACGCCCCAATTAATCTTGTAATTGACACCTTTCTCTCGCATAGATTGGGAAGTAGGGCCATTCATGATTAAATGAAACGACTGCTTTATCTTCTTTATCTTTTCTTTAGTTTCTTCCGAAATCATAATATCCCATATTCTTTTGAGTATCGCAGCATTTGATGCTCATAACTTTCCGTATAATCGAGTTTTATATCGGTAATATTGCCTTTATTGTCAACCACAGGACTCATAACAGGATTGATGAAGCCCTTGAAAGGAGCAATATCAAGAGCCTTATAGCGTGCCAACACCTCTTTGTGGAGTAGAGGATCTACTTTGATTCCATACTTCTCTACGAGTTCACGAGCCGCATAATAGTCCCCCTCGCTTTTAATGCGCTGAATCTCGGCAAGTTCTTTTCCGAATATAGCACGAAGAGCTTGAAAGTCTTTGATTTGCACATACGATTTCCCGTTCCGCATTATGATTCTTATATTCTCCCTATCAAGGTCCATAGCCCAATGAGCTATCAATGAGCGATTGCGCATATGAGCTTCCTCAATTTGAAAGCCAGGCTTGATACGAACAAGTTGTGTCATCAGTCCATTCATCATATAGGTGTAATATTGCGACTTGTAAGCTTCCGGACTTGGAACAAGATGCAGTTCTGACAACTTCTCGTCTGCAATGTAATAAAGCCCGAAAAGGTCGGCCCTGACTTCTTCAATTGTGCTCCCATATGATTTTAAGTCGTCCGGGCTTGTCCGAGGGAGCAACTGACCGCTACCATGCCCCACACATTCGTGGAGGTCGGTATGCAGTTCATCGCATGCATCACCATATTGATCGATGTATTCTCGCATTTCAGCATCCGGGATTACGAATTCCTCACGAAAACCACTGCCATGAGCAGCTTTGTCGTAAGCCTCTGTAAGGTTCCCAATAGTTACACTTTTGCTTCCGTATTGAGTACGAATCCATTCTGCGTTCGGTAAGTTGATGCCAATGGCAGAAGCGGGATACTCATCCCCGCCAAGCATGGCGGCACAAATAACATTTGCCGTAATGCCTTTTACTTTCTTCTTTTTGAAACGCACATCAACGGGCGAGTGGTCTTCAAACCATTGGGCATTCTTACTGATAATGCGAGTGCGTTTAGTGGCCTCTTTATCTTTATATTCCACAAGGCCTTCCCATGTACCTTTCAGCCCCAAAGGATCTCCATACACTTCGATGAATCCATTGATGAAGTCTATTTCTCCTTCCTGCTCTTTCAGCCATTCTATGGAATATTCATCAAAGGTATGTAGATTCCCGGAATGGTAATATTCGATCAAGAGTTTGATAACTTTTTTTTGCTGTGCGTTTTCCGAAACATCTGCTGCCTTTTCCAACCAATAGACAATTTGTTGGATAGCTTTGGCATAACGGCCATAGGTCGTGTATACTTCTTCTTTTATAACACCGTCTTTTTTCACCAGTCGAGAGTTCAATCCGAAAGGGGGAACCTCCGTTGCGGATGGCCACGCAAGCCTCTTCTCTTTGTAGAAAGTCTCTACTTCCTTTTGTGTTACGCCCTCATAGAAGTTGCAGGAAGAGGTGAGCACGAGGTCCTCACCGTCGGTTTGGTTTACGCGTTTCGGAAAAACCTGCGGATTAAAAATGACAGGGAACAGATCGTTACACAGGCCGTCAGTATCCTCGCCTTTTTTCAGGGGCAACTTCTCTGGTTGCATTTCAGATATGGCTTTTCGGAGAAAGTCTTCTGTAAATCCGGGTGTAAACTTCTCGCGGCCATAGTGATGATAGATGCCGTTAGAGAACCATATCCTTTTAAGATATATTTCTAAGGCCTTGAAATCCTCGCTCTGTCTGTTTCCTCTATATCCACAATATACAGCCTCCAGAACTTTTCTTATTCGGAGGTTGTATTTGCCACATTGGTCTGTGGTGATATCACGACCGGCCAATGTGGCTTTAGCCAGATAATATATAAGGACCTTTTGTTTGACAGAGAGACTTTCAAAACCTTTCAGACGATAACGGAGCAGTTGCAGGTCGGCAAATCGTTCGTCTGAATATTTGAAATCATCTTGCATGTTTTTATCTTTCTGCGGTTTTCTTATTCTTGGAGCCTGGTTTGCGACCTCTTTTCTTTGGCTTTTCCACCAAGGCCGGATGCTGTGAGAGGTGCCTCAGCTTATAATCGCGGGGTGTACAGCCGTTTACTTTAAAGAAAGAGGCATAGAACGACTGGCGATTAGAGAATCCAACCATATCAGAGATTTCCTCCATATTCAAGTCTTGGTAGCGCTTGTCGACCAGCAGGGCCATAGCTTCCTCTATACGATATTTATTAACGAAAGAGGTATAATTCATGTGGAACTTTACATTTACCACAGCTGAAATATAGCGGGTGTTGGTGCCAAGGTCTTTTGCAAGCTTTTTAGCAGAATAATTCTTGTCTTTGTATTTCTTTTGAATTAGGATGACTTCCAGAATCTTTTCCTTTAACTCATCCATCAAACGGGGACTGACCAAAGTGCGGTAAGTGGCCTCCTTTTCTTTGAGCTCTGTGATATTATACTTCGACATATTAATAATGATGTTATAA
>CAUULA010000074.1:0-13356 GCA_963545855.1 uncultured Prevotella sp. | reverse complement strand
CAAGTTTCTTGACGATGTTCGTGATGCACAGCACTGTCTTGTCAATGTTGTAGACTACGCCTTTGCGTATGCAAGAGGTCGAGTCTTCTTGCGCAACTGCAAGAATACTCGTACTACCATCCAGGTTCTTCCTGCCTGCGACACCCGTGATCTTTGACGATCCCAGTTCAATAGCTACAATAAATTCTTTTGCCATACAGTTATATCAATTATGGGATTTATTTTTCTTACAGATGATTTGATTGTCGAATTCCAAGTTTATATAGTTATACTTGTTCCATCCTGCCTGTGAAAGACCATATTTATAGAAGTTCAGCAGGCGTTCCATCTTTTTCCTTACGAAGTTTTCGATAAGATTCTTGCGCCCGTTCTTATACTTGCTTTCCGGTAATTGGCCTATATAGACGACATGGTTGCCGACTCTCGGTACGAGCTCAACTCCCTTATCGGGGAGGATATTAATCTGCACAATCTGGTTTCTCCATAGGTCATTGGCGCAGAGTGTGGCATTCAGGTAGGAAATATAGTTCTGTGCATACCATCGGCTGATGTTACCCGTAGCGATAATAAGGTCGCTGGTATAGTGAGAATTCGGCATGATGTTGTTCTTGTCGTCGATGTAATAGTCATCGCCATTGGCAGCCTTGATCCTCACGGTGGGCATTCTCTGAGTGAGCGTGATGCATACATGCCCGTCCTGGGTCTTGTAACACTCTGCGGTTTTGACGAACGGGGTTGCCTTAAGGGCTTCCTCTATATTACGGGCACTTATTTCCTTCATCGGCTTCTCCAAGGGATAGAGCTTGCTCTGCTCAAGTCGGCTTTTGATTTCCTTTGTGTTGATGAAGCCGTTTGTAGTCTCGTCCTGAATGTTGATGCTGACTTTATTGCACTTGTGAACCGTCTCATCGGGCTTGTTAAACGCGGTGAATGCCAGTATGAGGTAGCCTCCGATGACCACATCCAGTGCAATAGTTAAAGTTTTTCGCCAGTCAATCTTCATTTATTCTCAATAATCTTTGTGATTTGGGGAACATAGTTGTCCAGGTCGCCGGCACCCAATATCATGAGCACATCAAACTCCCGGGACTTTACAAGGTCTAATATGTCATCCTTGCTGACCATGCTTTTCTCTACACCGGCCTTCAGGTTGTCATAGATGAGCTTGCTGGTAACGCCGGGAATAGGCTTCTCGCGGGCAGGGTAGATGTCGCAGAGGATAACCTCATCCAGCTGGCTCAGTGCATCGGCAAACTCTTTGTAGAAGTCGCGAGTGCGTGTGTAGAGGTGGGGTTGGAATATAGCCGTTATCTTGCGGTCCTTGTAGAGCTCGCGGATGCTTCTTGCGCTCTGGTAGATTTCTTTCGGATGATGAGCATAATCAGAGAGAAGCACATGCCTGTCGTTCTTGATTTTGAAATCGAAACGACGGTCGACGCCTCCATAGCTACGCATTCCGTATCTGAGTTCCTCGGCATCGCATCCGTTAAGCTGCGCCATGGCCATGGCCGCGACTCCATTCTCGATGTTGATAGGAACAGGCTGACCCAGCATGATGTTCGGCACATTCCCGACAGGGGAGATGAGGTCGAAGGTGATTTCTCCATTCTCAATCTTGATGTTTTCCGCATGGAAGTCGCCCTCGTGGAGACCGTACTCGTAAATCCTTACACCTTTCTGGACATGGGCCTGCATTTCAAGGTTCCTATGTAGAATGAGGGAACCGCCTGGTTGAATCAGTTCCGTATAGTGGCGGAAACTTTCCAGATATGCCTCCTTGGTTCCATAGATGTCCAGATGGTCTGGGTCTGTGGATGTGATGACACTCATCCAGGGGCGCAGCCAATGAAAACTGCGGTCGAATTCATCAGCTTCGATGACGACATAGTCGCTCTTGTCGCTGAGGATATAGTTCGTCCCGTAGTTCTTGGAGATGCCTCCCAAGAAGGCGTTACAGCCCACATGGCTCTGGTGCATGATGTGTGCACACATCGTGGAGGTCGTTGTCTTGCCATGGGTTCCCGCTACACAGAGCCCTTTATGGGTGCGGGTAAGAGTCCCTAATACCTGTGCGCGCTTCTCAATCTCAAAGTCTTTTTCACGAAAGTAGACCAGTTCCTTGTGCTCTGCGGGTATTGCAGGCGTGTAGATAATCAAGCAGGATTTCGGGTCTCTGCACGCATGGGGAATCTCGCTGATGTTTTCCTCATAATGGATGAGCATCCCTTCTTTCTCTAAATGGCGGGTCAAGTCGGAAGGAGTCTTGTCATAGCCGGCTACCACAAGCCCCTTGTGCATGAAGTATCGTGCGATGGCACTCATCCCAATGCCGCCGGCACCTACGAAATATACGGCTTTAATATCTTTGAGCTCCATTATCTATTAGCTAATTTAATCACCTCGTCGGCAATGATATCTGCCGAGTTCTTGAGACCAAGTTTGAGGATGTTCTCGCTCAGGGATGCCAGTTTCTCGTCGTTCCGTACGATTTGGATGGCTTGCTTGAGCAAAACTTGTGGCGCATCAGCATCTTTTACATAGATGGCGGCATCTTTATTGACCAATGCCATGGCATTCTTGGTCTGGTGGTCTTCAGCGACATTGGGGCTTGGCACTAAGATAACAGGTTTGCCAATCAGGCAGAACTCGCTGATGGAACTTGCCCCGGCACGGGAAATCACCAAGTCGGCAGCTTTGTAGGCGGCACCCATATCACTGATGAAGTCAATTGTCTTGAGCATTTGTAGTCCCTCTTGGCCTTTTAACCGCTCGCTGATGGCCGCGCTATAGTATTTGCCAGTCTGCCAGATGAACTGCACCCCTGACTCTCTGACAAGGTCAAGATGCTGCAAGACGCTGTCGTTGATGGTTCTTGCGCCCAGACTTCCTCCTACGAGCAGGATGGTTTTTTTATCGGATTCGAGGCCGAACAGTTTGCGAGCCTCTTCTTTTGTGAGTGTGGTTTCCAGCACATTCTGTCGGACGGGGTTACCCGTCATGACAATCCTGTCGGCAGGGAAGAATCGTTCCATGCCCTCATAGGCTACGCAGATTCTGTCGGCTTTCTTGGCAAGAAGCTTGTTGGTTACTCCGGCGTATGAGTTCTGCTCCTGAATCAGGCAGGGGATGCCTTTGCCTGCACAGACATTCAGTGTGGGTCCGCTGGCATATCCGCCGACACCGACGGCAGCCATAGGTTTGAAGTCGTTGATGATTTTTCTTGCCATGCGCTGACTTTTCCATATTTTAAAGAGCACGGAAATATTTTTCAGCAGATGCTTTCGGTCGAATCCGCATATCGGGAGTCCCTTGATTTCATATCCGGCAGCAGGCACTTTCTGCATTTCCATTCTTCCAAGAGCGCCCACGAAAAGAATCTTGGCATCAGGCCTTTTCGACTTGATGGCGTTTGCGATAGAGATGGCCGGGAAGATGTGTCCTCCGGTCCCACCGCCACTGATGATGATTCTTAGTTCTTCGTCCATTTTGGCCAATCTTTATTATCTATGCAAAAGTAATCAAAAATTTTCGTATGTGGTAATATTTTGTATATTTATTTATGTATTGCTCGTGGCAAGTCTCATATCGTTGGCGTTTTCGTCGTCGGTTCTCTTTTTCTTGGCAGATCTGCTGATACTTAGAATGACACCGACATAGATGCAGTTGATGATAGACGATGTACCGCCTTTGCTGACCAGAGGTAGCGGCTGTCCGGTTACAGGAGCCAGTCCTACGGCCACGGCCATGTTGAACATAGCTTGTGAGACGAGCAATAATGCCAGTCCCATTGCCAGGAAAGCAGGAAAGTTGTTCTCGCATCGGTTTGCTATTCTTCCCGTGCGGAAGAGCAGGGTAATATAGAGAAAGGCTACGAATGCGGCTCCGATAATTCCCGTTTCCTCTATGATAATCGCGTAGATGAAATCAGAGAAGGCTTGTGAGAGGAAATCTCTTTCCACGGAATTTCCCGGCCCTTTACCGATGCCGTTTGAGGAAGCGATGGCAATATTGGCATGGGCAACTTGCGCGTCTTTGTCCAAGTCGATGTCTTCCGGAGCAACTTCCTTGCTTTTCAGGAACTTGTTAATTCGCGACTTCCAGGTGTCGAAACGGTGGAAAATTCTCGGGGAGTTGTTTTCTTTGTCTTGTTCCTTAGCCACCTCCTCTGTCATTTGCAGATTAGTATTCTTAGGTTGTCTGTCTTCTCCAAGCATCATGATGGCCGAAAAGAAAAAGACGGCCATCAGCATGACGACTCCCAGAAGCTTCCCTATCTGTGAAGCGGGCACCCTTCCGATAATCATCATCATCAAGATGACGGCGCAAAGTAGTACTGCGGTCGAGAAATTCTCCAATAAGATGGGAAAAATAAGAAAAGCCCCCACTATCAGAATGTACTGGATGGCGTGTTTGTCTGCGCCCTTAGGTGTCTGCATGGCACTCAGTATCTGTGCCGTGGCAAGCACCATCGCGCCCTTCGCAATCTCAGAAGGCTGAAACTGGATACCCAGAATGCTGATCCATCGGTTGGCATCATTGGTAGAAGAGCCGAAGAGGAGCACCCATACGAGCATCCCGAACGATACGATCAGTAGTACCGGTGTTACGATTTTGAAGTAGCGGCATTTGATGTTGAGCGTTACCACCATGCAGAAAATTCCCACGATGAGAATGCCGAGATGCTTGAGCATAGGTGCAAGGTAACTCCCGCTCTTATAGGTCAGCGACGACGAGGCAGAGAATACCTCGACAACGCTGATCAGGCAGAGGAAGAAGAATACCATCCATACTACCTTGTCGCCTTTGAATATATTTCCTAAGGTCTTGTTAATCATTCTTTAAAGGTTTCTGACGAGGTTCTTGAACTGTTCTCCGCGGTCCTCCATGTTCTTGAAAAGGTCGAAGCTGGCGCAGCATGGGCTCAGCAGTACGGTGTCGCCGGGCTTGGCCATCTCGTAGCAGGCGGCCACGCATTCCTTCATCCCGTGCGTGTCTCTGACAGGTATGCCGAGGCTGTCGAAATTGTCGTGGAGCTTCTGATTGTCGGCTCCAAGGTATACCAATCCCACGCATTTCTTCCTGACAAGGTCTTTGATGGCCGCATAGTCGTTGCCCTTATCTTTCCCGCCAATGATGAGGATGGTGGGCGTGGTCATGCTCTCAAGGGCATACCAGCAGGCATCTACATTGGTTGCTTTCGAGTCGTTGATGTATTGAACTCCGCCGACCCTACACACCTTTTCGAGCCGATGCTCCACTCCGGGAAAGTCGCCGAGGCTCTTGCGGATGATGTCTTTCTTGATTCCGGCAATATTCGATGCGATTCCGGCGGCCAGACTGTTGTAGATGTTGTGCTTGCCGGTAAGGCTTAATTCCTCTTGCTCCATGTTGAAGGGGGTTGGTTTCTCTATTTTGTACTGCCCGTCTTCAATGTAAGCGATGGAGCTCTTTTCCTTGATCTCAGAGAAGGGGAACCTGACGGCTTGGATTTTAAATTTCTCGAGCTCGCGTTTGATGACGGGGTCGTCGTTCCAATAGATGAAATGGTCTTCGGAAGTTTGGTTCTGGGTGATGCGCATCTTGGCATCCGCATAGTTTCCGAACTCAAAGTCGTAGCGGTCGAGGTGGTCGGGCGTGATATTCAGGAGAATGGCGATATTCGCACGGAAATCGTACATGTTGTCGAGCTGGAAGCTGCTCAGCTCGATGATGTAGTATTCATGCGGGTCTTCGGCCACCTGTAAGGCCAGCGAGTTGCCGATGTTCCCGGCCAGGCCGGCGTCGTAACCCGCGGCCTTGAAGATGTGATAGATGAGCGAAGTGGTTGTGGTCTTGCCGTTGCTGCCTGTGATACAGATCATCTTAGAATGCGTGTAGCGTCCGGCAAACTCAATCTCGCTGATGATATGGATGCCTTTCTTCATCAATTTCTGGACGATTGGGCTCTCCTTGGGAATGCCCGGACTCTTGATCACTTCGTCGGCATTCAGAACTTCCTCTTCCGTATGGTGCCCTTCCTCCCACTTAATCTGATGGCTGTCGAGAAGGTTTTTATATTTATCCTTTATTTTCGACATGTCGGAAACGAACACATCGAATCCCTTTTTCTTCGCCAGTATGGCGGCTCCTGCGCCACTTTCCCCGGCACCGAGAACAACAATTCTTTTCATATTTTTTGTCATTATATTCTCTTCTGGTATTCCGCCGTTTTGTAAAAGACGGCTAAAAGCTTTCCTTTTAACGGCTAAAAGCCTTCCTTCTAACGGCTAAAAGCTCGCCTTCTAACGGCCTTTTACTTTTATCTTATCTTCAAAGTGATGATCGTAAGGGTCGCGAGGATGATGGTAATAATCCAGAACCGGATCGTGATTTTCGCCTCGTGCTTGGCCGTATGGGGCTTCCGGATGAGGTAGGAGCATTCTGGGTCGAGCTGTGAATCCTGTGTGCGGAAGTTGTCATGGATAGGGGTTCGCTTGAAGATGCGCCGCTTGATTCCCTTGCGCTTGCCCATTTTGTAGTACCACACCTGCACAATGACGCTCAGGCTCTCTACGAAGAAGATTCCACAGAGGATGGGTAGGAGCAGTTCTTTATGGATGATGACGGCCGTAACACCGATGATTCCACCGATAGTGAGTGAGCCGGTGTCCCCCATGAACACTTGTGCCGGATAGGCATTATACCACAGGAAGCCTATGAGTGCACCCACGAAGGCGCAGAGGAAGACCACCAGTTCTTGAGAGCCGGGTATATACATGATATTCAGGTAAGAGGCAAACTCGATGTGGGAGCTTACATAAGCGAGTATGCCCAGCGCCACGCCGATGATGGCGGAGTTGCCGGCACACATACCGTCCATGCCGTCATTGAGGTTGGCTCCATTGCTCACGGCCGTTACGACGAGGATGGTCATGATTACGAAAAGTATCCATCCGGCTGCTGTCTTATACTTCCCGCACCACGACATGAGGCGTGAGTAGTCCAGGTTATGACCTTTCACAAAAGGGATTGTGGTCTTGAGCGACTTCCGGGCTTCCGTCCGGTGCTTGACGACGACCTCCTGACCTTGCTTCTCGATGACCAGATTCTCGTTGGTTTTCACATCGGGCGAGGCCCAGAGCACGAGTCCCACGATGAGTCCGATGCCGATTTGTCCGATGATTTTATATTTTCCTTTCAGCCCCTCCTTGTTATAATGGAAGATTTTGATAAAGTCGTCCATGCCTCCGAGAAACCCTAACCAAACCGTGGTGATAATCATAAGGATAAGGTAGATGTTCCTCAGTCGGCCGAGCAGCAGTACCGGGATGAGGATGGCGACGATAATGATGATGCCGCCCATTGACGGGACACCGATCTTGTTTACTCCAAAGGGATCAATGGAGGCGTCGCGCTGGGTTTCGGTGATTTGCTTTCTCCTCAAATATTTGATGAATTTTTCACCGAACCAAGTAGAGATGACCAGTGAAAGTATCAGTGCGAGCAGAGCCCTAAAAGAGATGTAGCCCCATAGATGGGCCCCGCTGATGCCGAATTGCTCCAAGAATCGGAAAAGGTAGTATAACATGTTGCTTGCTGTTTATCCGTTAATTATCAAATATTTCACGCAGCACTTCATGGTCGTCGAAGTGATGCTTCACCCCATTGATTTCCTGATAGTCCTCATGTCCCTTGCCGGCAACGAGCACCACATCGCCTTTCGTCGCCATCATGCATGCCGTGCGAATGGCCTCCCTGCGGTCGACGAGGCAGATTACTTTTTTCTTCTGTTGGGCGTTCAGGCCGGCCATCATGTCGTCGATGATGGCTTGCGGATCCTCGTCGCGCGGATTGTCGCTGGTGAGGATTACCTTGTCGCTCTGTCTGACAGCCTCTTGTGCCATTAGCGGACGCTTGCCTTTGTCGCGGTGCCCGCCAGCCCCGCAGACGGTGATGACATGTCCCTTGCCGTTCAGCACTTCATGGATGGCACCCAACACATTCTCCAAGGCGTCGGGAGTATGGGCATAGTCGACCACGGCCGTGTATCCTTCCGGGGAATGCAGGGGCTCCAGACGTCCGTTCACGCTGTGTAGCGTGCTCATGGCTACAAGGATTTCCTGCGGCTCCTTGCCCAGCATGCGGGCTGTGCCGTATACTGCGAGCAGATTGCTCACATTGAATTTACCGATAAATTGGACGCCTACTTCATGTCCGTCGATGTCGAGATACATGCCTTCGAAGTGGCATTCGAGAATGCGTGCTTTGAAATCCGCCATGCGTGTGGTGGAATAGGTCTTCACCGTTGCCTTGGTATTCTGTACCATGATCATGCCGTTCTTGTCGTCGGCATTGGTGATGGCAAACGCCGTTTTTGGCAGTCCGTCGAAGAAAGCCTTCTTCGCGTTGCGGTAGTTCTCGAATGTTTTATGGTAGTCGAGGTGGTCGCGAGTGAGGTTGGTGAAGATGCCTCCTGCGAATCGCAGCCCTCCTATGCGCTTTTGGGCGATGGCATGGGAAGAGCATTCCATGAAGGCATATTCGCATCCTGACTCCACCATGCGGGCAAGCAGCTGATTGAGTTCGATAGGGTCAGGGGTCGTATGGGTAGTGGGCAATGCCTCGTCTTCGATGTAGTTGCAGACCGTTGAGAGCAAGCCGCACCTGTATCCCATCTTTCGGAACATATTATATAATAAGGTGGCGATGGTGGTCTTGCCGTTCGTTCCCGTTACTCCCACCAGCTTCAGTTTCCTCGAAGGGTCGCCGTAGAAGACAGTTGCCACCTTGCCGACGGCATCCTCGGTAGAGGCTACTTGTATATAAGTGATTCCGGTGCTCCTCTCCTCCGGCATGTCTTCGCAGAGAATGGCCTTGGCACCCAGCTCTATGGCCTTGGGAATAAAGCGGTGGCCGTCTACCTGTGTGCCTTTCATGGCAACGAAAAGATGCCCGTCTTCTGTGTGGCGGGAATCAATGTCTACCCCTTTGATGTCGATTTCCTCGCTTCCAATGAGCGCAAGAGGCTTGATATTCTTGATTAAATCCCTTAAAATCATAGTTGTATATCGCTTTTTAGATTTCCAAAATCAGTTTGCAGGTTTCTCCTTTCTTGATCTGATGGCCGGCTGGAAGACTTTGCGAGACCACCTTGCCTCGTCCGGAGAGTTGCACCTTGATGCCCCGGCTTTCAAGAAGGTAGACGGCATCGCGTGCCCCCATGCCCATGACATCGGGTATATAGCTCTTGCCATACAGTTTTCCTCTGCGAAGACTGATGGCCTGCCCTTTCCGTATCTCAGCCTTTCCCCAGATCGGATTGCCGGTTGCATAGGATCCGGTCCAGTCGGCCTTCACCTGGAATCCTAAGTGGTTGAGCACATAGTCGGCGGCAAGAATGTTTCCGTCTTTGATATCCGGCGTGAAGACCGACAGGGAATCCCGGGCGTCAGAGACATCGAGCTTGATGTCGCGGGCCATGATTCCTTCTGCGATGTTATGGAAAACGACGCCGCTCATACCGCCTCCGGATGCCGGGAGGCCCGATTTCTGGATGCAGACGATGCAGCTGTAGCGAGGATTGTCGGCCGGAAAATAGCCGGCGAAGCTGAGCAGATAGTTCACCCGTCCCGACTTATATCCCCCTGAGCCTTGGGAAATCTGGGCGGTGCCGGTTTTTCCCGCTACCTGGAAAGAGGGCGAGCCGGCCTTCTTGCCCAAGCCTTGACTGACGACATGGCACAGGATTGTCTGCATGTATTTCAATGTTTTCTCACTGCAAATCTTCTCGTGGCCCGGTACGACCTCTGGTGGAAAGTCTACGACTGTCCTCCCGCCTTTCTCCACTCGTTGGACGAAGCGTGGACGCATCATCTTTCCTCCGTTGGCAATAGCATTGTAAAAAGTGAGCGTGGAGATAGGAGGAATCTGCGTCTCATATCCTATGCTCATCCAGGGGAGCGCCGTGTTGCTCCAGTTGAGCCATTGGCCGTTCTTCGCTTTCTTGGGCATTCGGATCTGCGCTCTTGAATAACCGGGCAGCGGAAGGTGGAAGTCTTTCTGGATGCCTGTGCGGTAGACGCCTCTTATGAACTTCTCCGGGTCGTTGTGATAATATTGGTCGATGATGCGGCTGACGCCGATGTTGGAGCTGACCTCCAAGGTGCGGGGAAGCGAAATGGTACCGTAACCGCCGCGACGCCAGTTGTGATCCTTCATCTGCCGTCCGTACATGGGCCATACGCCGCCGGCAGTCTCTACGATTTTGGTCGTGTCGCAATAGCCGTCTTCCAGCACCGTCATGATGGAAACGGGCTTGAAGACGGAGCCGGGCTCCAGCAAGTCGCTCACGGCATGATTCTTCAGCTCCCGGTATTCGCCGTCGGCACACTTGTCCATATTCACAATTGCCTTGATGTCGCCGGTCTGCACTTCCATGACAATGGCTACTCCTACATTTCCGTTGATGAGCTTGAGCTCGTCGATGACGGCTTTCTCGGCTATATCCTGGATGCTCATGTCGAGCGTGGTAACGATGTCCGATCCGTCGATGGGGGGCGTATCGGTGATGCTGAGCCACTTGTTCAAGACCTTCTGGCGGCGGATGATGCCATCCTTGCCACGGAGGATGGAGTCATACTCCAGTTCCAGCCCCACTCGTCCTGTGTCTTTCTCGGCGAAGATGCCGCCTACGGTGCGGTTTGCCGATGAGCCGAAGGGGTTTACGCGGGCGTTGAACTCCTCTACATGGAAGCCTCCCTTGTAGGGTGCCAGCCGGAATATGGGAAGGGCTTTCACCTCGCTATAGGTGTTGTAGTCGACGCGCCTTTTCCAGATGGGCCAGTTACGGCCTTGCTCTTTGCGTCCCTTTTCCAAATCTTTGCGAAACTCCGACATTGTCTTCCCCGGGAAAATCTGATGCAGGCCGATGCAGATGGAGTCGAGGCAGACTTCCCAGAGGGAGTCGTTCTTGGCCTCATGGAGAGCCTTGAAGTCCATGTAGAGCCTGTATTTGGGCAGCGAACCTGCCAGAAGTTCCCCGTCGCAGGAATAGATGTTGCCGCGATTCGGCTTTGTGGGAACGCTGTCTCGTTTCACCCGGTCGGCCACTTTCATCCAGTAGTCGCGCTTCACGGTCATCAAATAGCCTGTCTTTGCAAGCACGATAGCGGCAAACAGTGTCATCAGAATGGCGATGAGACTGTAGCGGGGCATAATCTTTTTGTTGTCGAACTTGCTCATTTATTCAGGCACTTTGATTTTGTAAGGAGGCTCGCTTGCGATGTGCAGCACGCTGTCCTTGTTGCTTTTTAGCATATCCATCACATTGCTTTGGCGGCTCATCTCCGTGAGTTGGCTGCCGCTTGATAGGGCTTTGTATTTTGCGCTTTGAAGCTCTTTCTGCAGATTGTCTATCTTGATGAGGTTCTGTTGGCAGCTGTAGCGGTTGGAGGTGTAGATGATGAGAAAGAGGCCTATGAGCAGGAACAGCCATACCTGATGGCGGATCGTGCTCGTGGTGAGTATGTCGCCTCCGAGTATTTTCCGCAGGGAGAGACCGCCGGAGATGATGTCGGCATCGTCTTCGGTGGCTTGCTTCTCTATGACTTCCTGCAGGGAGGGGCCTTCGGGGTTGGCCTCCTTGGCCTCGGCCTCTTTTGCCTCCCTTACGATTTCGGGGTCGACGGTGAGCACGGCTTCCGCTTTTTTGTCTTTGTCTTCTTCGTTCATTTCTTCTCGGCTATTCTGAGTTTAGCGCTGCGACTTCGTGGATTGCGCTCCTGTTCGTCGCTGTCAGGGACTATTACTTTGCTGTTGACGAGGGAGAACGGCGACTCTATCCTTCCGAAGAAGTCTTGGCAGACCTTGCCCTCGGCGTTTCCCGTCTTCATGATGTTTTTTACGATTCGGTCTTCGAGCGAGTGATAGGTGATGACGGAGAGGCGTCCGGCCGGACTGAGGAGCTCCGTTGCGGCGAGCAGCATTTCCTTCAGGGCTTCCATCTCGTGGTTCACCTCGATGCGGAGGGCCTGGAAGAGCTTGGCCATGTCCTTCTTCCCGCGTTCCCGACGGAAGAGGTTCTCCACGGCTTTTGCGAAGTCTTGCGTGGTCTCTATCCTTTTTTGTTGCCGAGCCTTGACGAGTGCCGCGGCTATTTTACGGGAGTTTTTCAGTTCTCCGTATAGATAGAACACATCCGCCAGTGCTTCTTCGTCGTACTCGTTCACGATGTCGGCAGCCGTTTTCCCAGCCCTCTTGTTCATCCTCATGTCGAGAGGAGTGTCGAAACGGAAGCTGAATCCGCGGGTCTCATCGTCAAAGTGGTGGGATGAGACGCCGAGGTCGGCAAGCAGACCATCTATTTTTCTCACCCCATAATACCGCATCCAGTTCTTCAGGTAGCGGAAGTTGCTGCGCACGAAGGTGAGGTTCGGTGCGGGTGTACTGTTCTTTTCGGCATCCTCGTCCTGGTCGAAACTGTAGAGACGGCCCGTGCCGTCAAGTCGGGAAAGTATCTCCCGGGAATGTCCGCCGCCGCCAAAGGTTACATCCACATAGACTCCTCCGGGCCTGATGTTCAGCCCGTCTACGCTCTCTTTGAGGAGCACCGGAGTGTGATAGGTCTCTGCGGTTCTTACCATGAGGCGGTCTTTTCTTCTCGGTTATTCTCTTGTCTTGTCTTCTTCGTTGACATTGTCCATCACTTCTTCTATGGCCTTGCTGAAGTCCCCGGCATCCATGAAGGTCTTTTCAGGCTCGTCGTTTTGCCAGATTTCAATGGTGTCGTCCATCCCGATGAACTTTATCGCCTGGCTGATGGCTGCCATCTTCTGGTAGCGGCGGGGTATCAGGAAGCGGCCGCTGCCGTCGAGGGTGAGGATTTCCACATCTGATACAAACTGGCGGAAAATCTGCTGTTGCCTGGAATTCCAGCGGGAAAGGCGGCTGCGGAGGGTGTCGAGCTGCTCGTTCCATACCGATTCGGGATACAGCACAAGGCAAGGTTGGAAGATATCCTTCCTCAACACGAGCCGTTCCTCGCCCGATGCCTGCAGCACCTTTCGAAAGACGGCCGGGAGAAACGCCCTCCCCTTGGAGTCGGTTTTGGCTTCTATATTTCCTATAAATCGCATGCGTTCTTATCTATAAGTATTGATATCGATGCCAAAGTTATATATTTTTCCCCACATTCCACCACTTTTCTCCACAATTTTTTGTCGGAAGGGGTAAAAAAAGTACTTCTCCGAAAAGAGGAGAGGAATGGAGCGGGAAAGGCGAAAGGGGTGTTTTTGTGTGAATAATTGGTAAAAATTAATTTGAAATTATAGCTCCTGTCTCTTATACACATCTGACGCTGCCGACGACTAGTCGAGTGTA
>CAUULA010000073.1:0-13807 GCA_963545855.1 uncultured Prevotella sp. | reverse complement strand
CACTCGACTAGTCGTCGGCAGCGTCAGATGTGTATAAGAGACAGATATATAATAGGTATCATGATCCGGGCTACTATTATTATGAGCGTCCGAACAACTATGCGTCTTACCGGGGTGGCCATAACCGCACGGGTAGCAGCTATTACGCAAATCGCAGCTTCGGGGGAAGGATCGACAACATCCGCGGCAACGACCAACTGGGAAATCCAGCGCCAAGAACCGCCCCGCAATATAACGGTGGTTCGCGCAATGGGGGCAGGCGCGAGTTCGGCGGCAGGGTAGACAATGGGCAAAGATCGTCTGCCGGACGCGTAAACGGCAATGGCAGCTTTGGCGGCGGCAATGCCCGTCAGCAGGCGAACACGACCCGGAACTGGGGCGGCGGCAGCACCAATACGCCTACCCAGAGACGCACGGAAGAGAGTGACAATCGCAGCTTCGGCAGTCGCTCCACGACGCCTTCAACCTCTACAACCCGTTCTTCTACATTCGAAAACAACACCCCGTCGACGAATGCCCCGCAGCGGCAGAGCACCCCTTCAGGTGGCAGATTCGGCAACGGACACAGATAAAGCTAACCCTTCATGAGCTGCTGATGGGCACTTTCAAAGGCCTTTGGGTAATGCCCTTGCAGACACAGGTTTACAAGGCAGTTGGCCGCAAGTTCAATATTGCTTAGGTCAACGCCTTTTTCTCGTGTTACCTCTTTCCCGAGACATACCTCCCAGGTTGAGTCAAAGCAGCTGTCCTCGGCTCCCATATACGACAACGGGCTCTTCTCATCGTGAAGGGTCTGAAACCGGATGGCCTTCTTTGAGGGTATGGCATGCATGCCTATCATGATGTCATAAGCCGCCTGTAGTTGCGGTCGAAACTTGTTTGTTCCGGGGAACATCTCGTTGATGACGGGCATAAGCTCATCAAATCCGTAAGCCTGGAGTAAGTGTAGCAGTTTCATATTCTATCCTGTAATTTTTAAGATTTGCGTTTCCGGGAGCGATACATGCTCCCGCCGGGAATCCCGAAATGTCATTCCGGAAGAATGGCAGGAAGCCTGTCTCTTCCACGAGAGACTCCCGCCTCTCGGGACAATGCATCTCTTTGCTCATAAAATCTCCATGGCTATGTGGGCACAAGCTTCCGCGTCGGCCAGCGCATGGTGGTGTCTCGTCAGGTCGAAGCCGCACCGCAGGGCTACGGTCTGCAGCTGATAGTTCTCAATGGTGCCTCGCGGAAAAGCCCTCCGTGCGCCAGTCAGCGTGCAATAGAACCGGTAATCCGGATATTCCATGCCGTAAGCCTGAAACACGGCCTTCAGGCAATTCTCATCGAAAGCCTTGTTGTGGGCCACCAGAGGCAGGTATCTGATTTTAGGCGCGATCTCCGCCCACACTTCCGGGAAGGGCGGCGCGTCTTCGGTATCCTTGTAGACAAGGCCGTGGACGGCCGTCGTGAACTGGGTGTAATAATTGGGAACAGGACGAATGAGGTGATAGTATGAATCGGTAATCCTACCATTCTCTACTATCACCACACCCACGCTGCAAACGCTGGCCCTACAGCCGTTTGCCGTTTCAAAGTCTATCGCTGCGAAGTCTTTCAACAACCTGTTTCCCGATAGTCTGTTTCCCTGATTAGAATTTAGCCATTTTGATGGCGTCGACGGCGCATTCATCACCTTTGTTACCTAATCTTCCACCACTGCGATCCCGGGCTTGTTCCAGGTTGTCGGTGGTGAGGAGTCCGTAGATAACGGGGATATTCTGACTGGCGTTGAGACAGGCTATGCCGTAGGTAACGCCCTCGCAGATATAGTCGAAGTGCGGCGTCTCGCCCCGGATGACGCTGCCAAGGATGATGACGGCGTCGAATCCGTCGTTTTTCGTCATCTGCTGCGCGCCGTAGATGAGCTCGAAGCTTCCCGGAACGGTCTTCACATGAATGTTCTCGGGCAGGCATCCGTGCTTCTCCAGCGTCTTGACGGCGCCGTCGAGCAGGGCTCCCGTGATTTCCGGGTTCCATTCCGCGACCACGATGCCGAAGCACATGTTGCTGGCATCAGGCACTTTGGCCGGGTCGTAGTCTGACAGATGATGTAGTGAGGTGGCCATTACTTGTCCTGCGCGCGTTCGATATACTTGTCGATTTCCTGACTCTGGACGAGTGCGGAGTTCACATATTTTGCCTTGATATCCTTGTAGATGTCGAGAGCCTCGCCGGTTTTGTTCTGACTTTCGAGGATGATGGCAGCCTGCAGGAGGAAGGTCGGGGCGAGGCTGTTGTTGACGCCGTTGCGGGCTTCAGAGTCTGCCATGCCGGCCGCTTTTTTCAGATTGCTCACCGCCTTGTCCAACTGGTTTACATGGGCATAGGCATTCCCGAGCGCGGCTACTGCTGCGGGGCTGACCATGGCATCGTCGGAGGGGGAGTATTCATCCAGATATTTCACTGCCTCCTGCCACTTGCCGAGGTTGGCGTAGCAAAGTCCGGCATAGAGATTGGCAAGATTGCCGGCATCAGTACCGCTGTAGTCGGAGGCAATCTTAGCGAAACCCGCATAGGAGGCACCATCGCCGTTGAGAGCTTTATCAAAGCTCTCCTGATTGAAATACTGCTGTCCAAGGCCGAGAGCCGTACTTGCCTTCTCCTCCCGGGGACCGGAAACGAAATACTTGTAGCTGAAGATGCCGGCGATGATTACGAGCAGTGCGACGACTGCGATGATGAGAGGCTTCCTGTATTTGGTGATAAAAGCCTCAGAGATGTTGAGCGCCTCTGCTGCGGGCGCTTGCTCTTGTTTTTTTGCCATTTTATTGTTCGTTTTTTATTTTGTGTCTTGATCGTTTGCCATCATCATCGGCCGACAGGCCTATAATGGCGCAGCAAATTTACTCAAATTATCTCACATATTGAAATTTATTCCTTACTTTTTTCGTTTTTCAATGATAAAAGGCGTAACTTTGCAATCATAAGACAGGCAGGAGGTCTGCCGCTTGCAGGATTTCAGGTTTATGATTCTTAAGAAAATCTCGATTCTCAACTACAGGAACATCCGTGAGGCAACGCTCGATCTATCGCCCAAGATGAATTGTCTCATCGGGCAGAACGGCGTGGGGAAGACCAATTTCCTCGACGCCGTCTACTATCTGTCGTTCTGTCGGAGTGCCTTTAATCCCGTCGACTCCCAGGTTATCACCCACAATCAGGACTTCTTCGTCCTTGAGGGAGGCTATGAGAATGAAAACGGCGGCGGCGAGCAGATTTACTGTGGGATGAAGCGGGGAGTGAAGAAGCACTTCAAGCGCAACAAGAAGGAGTATCGCCGGCTTTCCCAGCACATAGGCCTGATTCCGCTCATCTTCGTCTCGCCGTCTGACTCCGCCCTCATCGAGGGCGGCTCCGAGGAGCGCCGCCACCTGATGGATGTGGTGATTTCCCAGTACGACAACCCCTATATCGAGGCTCTCAGCCGCTATAACAAGGCCTTGCAGCAGCGCAACGCGCTGTTGAGGGCAGAGGATGAGCCCGACCAGGCCCTCCTCGAGATATGGGAGGAGGAGATGGCGTCGCAGGGCGAGCTGATTTTCCGGAAACGGGAGAGTTTCGTGCAGGAACTGATACCGATATTCCAGTCAATTTATCAGACAATTTCCGGTGGCAGCGAGGTGGTCTCGCTGAGCTATGTCTCCCATTGTCAGCGCGGGTCTCTGCTGGAGGTCATACGCCGCGACAGGATGAGAGACCGTGCCGTGGGCTACAGTCTTCACGGCATCCACCGTGATGACCTGGAGATGCTGATAGACGGCTATCCCATGCGGCGTGAGGGCAGCCAGGGGCAGAGCAAGACCTTTGCCCTCGCGCTGAAGCTTGCCCAGTTTGACTTTCTCAAGCGCACGGCCTCTACGACGACGCCGCTGCTCCTGCTGGACGATATCTTCGACAAGCTCGACGCTCGTCGAGTGGAGCAGATCGTGAAGCTCGTCTCGGGCAAAAATTACGGACAAATCTTCATCACGGACACCAATCGCGACCATCTCGACCAGATTCTTGCCCACAACGGCTTTGACTATAGGCTGTTTGAGGTCGACGGCGGGGAAATCCGCGAGCGAAAGGAGGCCGGGCATGTTTAGGCGCAAGGTGGAGTCGCTGGCGGATGTCATCAACAAGTTGCTCCGCGACGAGGGCTTGGAAACACCGCTCAAGCAGAAACGGCTGATGGATTCCTGGGAGCTGGTGGCCGGAAAGACCGTGGCGAAATATACCGGCGAGAAGTTTATCAAGAACCAGACACTCTTCGTGAAGATCACCAACCCCGCCTTGCGGCAGGACTTGAGCATGATGCGCGCGCAGCTGCTCAAGCGGCTGAACGCACAGGTGGGCGGCATGATCATTACCGATATACGGTTCTTCTGACGGCATTTCGCCTGATTACACGCTGTGTGTAATCGTGTTACAAGCCGTGTGTAAAGCTGTTACACGCCGCTTGTAACGGCACGATAGAGAACTTCTTTTCGCTGGATTTGCGGTTGGAGCGAGGCCTCTTAGCTGACGACCTCGTCCACGGGGATGTCGTTTGCTCCGACGGGCACCTGTTCCGACCGCTGGAAGTCGAAGCAAACGCCTATCTTATAGGTATGGGGAAGTTGCTTTAGAAAGCGGTCGTAATAGCCCTTTCCGCGTCCGAGGCGGTTGCCGCGGGCATCGAAGCTCATGCCGGGAATCACGGCCACACTAATATGTCCATAGTCCGTGAAGGGCTCGCCCGTGGGCTCGAGGATGTGGAACTCATCTTCCCGCATGCTTTCCGGTCCTTCATAGCGGCGGAGCTGCATACGGCGGTCGGGCATGACGACGGGCAGCAGAACGGTCTTGCCTTGCTGCCGGAGCTCGTCGGCCATGCCGTGGGTGTCCACCTCGTCGGGCAGCGAGTAATAAAGCAGCACGGTCTCCGCCTCCCTGATGCGGGGATGGGCGAGCAGTCGGGCCACGACCGGAAGTGAGCGCTCACGCAACTGCTCCTGTGTGAAGCTCCGTTTGCGCCTCCTGATTTCCTCTCTGAGTTGCTTCTTAGGCATGCGCCAGGGTCGTATAGCGGTCGTGGGTGGGCGCATAGTCGTAGCCCGTAGGTTCCAGGCGAGCCGTGCGCCTTGCCTCCTTGGCTGTTGTCTTCTTGACTGTCTTTTCGGGCCAGGCCGTGTGATTCTTGAACAGTTCCTTCGCCGCGGATATGGCCGGGTCGCCGAGATTCAGGTATTCGTTCCAGGCTTCCTCGTCGAGCATGTTGTAGATAATGCGGCTGTTGATGTACTGCTCGAGCAGTTTGTGCGACTTCCGGATCATCAGGTTGCGCCGCTGCAGCCCGTACTTGTCGGCATAGGAGGCGAATTTCTCCACCATGTTCTGCTTCACCAAGTAATCGGCCAGCTGCTGCATCTCCGTGAAGTTGTTGAGCTTCAACCTGTTGTCGTCGGTATAGGTGAAGGCGAACTGCAGGATAAGGCCGCTCATGGCAGCCCTTTTGTAGTAGGAAGTCATGCCAAGCGTGTCCTCGGGAATGAAGATGTCGGGAGTGATACCGCCTCCTCCATAGACCACGCGGCCGATGCCCGTGTGATATTGAGGGCCTGTGTGCTTGATGGAATCCTGCGAGAACATCTCGCCGTGCTGATAGCGAGTGAGCATGTCTTGCGCATAGTCGGTCTCGTCGCCCAGCTTATAAGGCTTCTGGATGCAGCGGCCGGAGGGCGTGTAGTAGCGTGCGATGGTGAGGCGGAGCAGACTGTGGTCGGGAAACTCCACCTGTTGCTGCACCAGTCCCTTGCCAAACGAGCGGCGGCCGATGATGGTGCCTCGGTCGTTGTCTTGTATCGCTCCCGCAAAAATCTCGGCCGCGGAGGCCGATCCTTCGTTGATGAGCACCACCAGGGGTATGTCCTGATAGCTGCCGTGGCCGTTGGAAAGATATTCCTGACGCGGCGACTTGCGACCCTGCGTATAGACGATGAGCTTGTTCTTGGGCAGGAACTCATTGACCATCTGCGTGGCCGAGGTGAGGATGCCGCCCGTGTTGTCGCGCAGGTCGATGACCAGATTCTTGAAGCCTTGCTGCGAGAGCTTGGCCAGCGAGATGAGCATCTCGGCATAGGTGGTCTCTCCGAAACTCTTGATGCGCATATATCCGGTGGTCTTGTCGAGCATGTAGGTGGCGGCAATGCTGTGCTGCGGAATCTCTCCGCGCGTTACGGTGAAATACTTGATGTCGTTAGTGCCATAGCGCACGACGCCAATCTTGACCTTCGTGTCTTTCGGTCCTTTCAGCCGGTGCATGGCTTCCTCGTTGGTAACCTGCTTTCCCACGAACGGTTTTCCATCCACGCTGACGATCTTGTCGCCGGCCAGGATGCCGGATTTCTCGGCCGGCCCGTTCTTGACCACATTCTGAACATGGATAGTATCCTGGCGGATGGTGAACTCAATGCCCACTCCCGAGAACGATCCTTTCAGGTCGTCGGCGGCCGTCTGGGCGTCTTTCGCGCTGATATAGACCGAGTGGGGATCCAGCTGCGACAGGATCTGCGGGATGGCCCTGTCGACAAGGGAGTCGATGTTCACTTCGTCCACATACTGGTCGTCTATGAAGTGGAGCAGGTTGTTGAGACGGTTGCTTCCGCTGTTGATGATATTGAGACGGTTGCCGGAGAAGTGGTTGGCAAAGAAAGTGCCGATGGCGATGCCGACCACCACGGATATGGCAATGAACAGCGGGGTGTAGCGATTATTCTTGTTTGGATTCATTTTCTTCCGGATTTAGATAGACTACTTCTATATGGGCTCTCTTGAGAAGGTTGATTCCATCCTCGAGGCGGTATTTCTCGCCGTAGACCACTCGCTTGATGCCCGCCTGAATGATGAGCTTGGAGCATTCTATGCAGGGCGATGCGGTAACATAGAGCGTGCTGCCGTCGCTGTTGTTGTTGCTGCGGGCAAGCTTCGTGATGGCATTGGCCTCGGCATGAAGCACATAGGGCTTGGTAACTCCGTCGGCGTCTTCGCATATATTCTCGAATCCGCTGGGCGTTCCGTTGTAGCCATCGCTGATGATCATCTTGTCTTTTACCACCAAGGCTCCCACATGGCGGCGCTCGCAATAGCTGTTTTCAGACCAGATGCGTGCCATGCGAAGGTATCTGTAGTCGAGGTCGCGTTGCTTGTTTTCTCTTTCCATAGGTGTGTGCGCGTTGTGTCGCGGTTATGTCGTTTTCCTGATTCCGTTGCGTTCCAGGAGTGCGTCGATGGTGGGCTCTTGTCCGCGGAAACGCTTGTAGAGTGTCATCGGGTGCTCCGTGCCTCCCTTGGAGAGGATGTTGTCTCGGAAGCTCTGTGCGGTCTTGCGGTCGAAGATGCCGTTTTTCTTGAATACGCTGAAGGCATCCGCGTCGAGCACCTCTGCCCATTTATAGCTGTAGTAGCCGGCTGCATAGCCGCCGGCCATGATGTGCGAGAACTGGGTGGTCATGCAGGTGTCGGGCAGCTGGCGGGTAACCATGGCCTTCTGCCAGGCCTTTTTCTCAAACGGGATGATGTCTTCCCTGAACTCGTCGCTCTTGGTATAGTAGGCCATGTCGAGCAGTCCGAAGCTCACTTGCCGCATGCAGGCATAGGCGGCCATGAAGTTGCGGCTCTTGACGATGCGCCCGATGAGTTCGTCGGGCAGCGGCTCGCCGGTCTGATAATGGAAGGCGAAGGTGCGCAGGAAGTCTTTTTCCACGGCATAGTTCTCCATGAACTGCGACGGGAGTTCTACGAAATCCCACCACACATTGGTGCCCGAGAGACTTGCGAAGCGCGTATTGGCGAACATGCCGTGAAGGGAATGGCCGAACTCGTGGAGAAAGGTCTCCACTTCTCCGAGCGTCAGGAGAGCCGGCTTGTCTTCCGTAGGCTTGGTGAAGTTCATCACGAGGCTCACCTGCGGACGGATGTTGTTGCCCTTGTGGTCGATCCACTGTCCCCGGAACTCCGTCATCCAGGCCCCGCCCTGCTTCCCCTTGCGGGGATGGAAGTCGGCATAGAGCACGGCCAGATGGCTGCCGTCGCCGTCGAAGACCTCATAGGCCTTCACTTCGGGATGGTAGACGGGGATGTCCTTGCTCTCCTTGAAGGTGATGCCATAGAGGCGGGTGGCGAGACCGAACACGCCCTTGATGACATTCTCGAGCTTGAAATAGGGGCGCAGCATCTCTGCGTCGAGGTTGAAACGCTCCATTTGGAGCTTGTGGGAATAATAGCTGAAGTCCCACGGCTGAAGCTTGAAGTCGTCGCCCTCCAGCCTCTTTGCCAGCCGCTCTATCTCGCCGACCTCCTCGATGGCAGCCGGTTTGTAGGCCGCGATTAGGTCGTCTAACAGCTTGTAGACATTCGCCGTGCTGCTTGCCATGCGCTCCTTGAGCACATAGTCGGCATAGGTGGCGTAGCCGAGGAGCTGAGCCGTCTCGCGGCGAAGGTTTATGAGACGCCTGCAAATCTCAAGATTGTTCCGGTCGTTGTCGTGCGTGCACTCCGTGTTGCGTGCCATATACATCTTCTTCCGGAGGTCGCGCTGGGTGGAGTAGGTCATGAAAGGGTTGTAACTCGGGAAGTCGAGCGTGAAGAGCCACCCCTCCTTACCGTTGTCCTTGGCGGCTTTTCTTGCCGCTTCAACGGCCGTTGGGGGGAGTCCTTCGAGCTGCTGCTCGTCGCCGAGAAGAAGTTCGAAAGCCTTGTTCTCCTTCAGCAGATTCTGCGAGAACTGCAGCGCGAGCATGCCGGATTCTTCCGTGAGCTTGCGCAGCCGGGCTTTCCCCTCGTCGTCCAGCAAGGCTCCACTGCGCACGAAGCCCTCGTAGCCTTTCTCCAAAAGGGTGTGCTCCTCGGGAGTAAGCTCACGGTGGTGCTCGTAGACATACTTGTAGCGTTCGAAGAGACGCTTGTTCAGGGTTATATCATTCGCGTGTTTGGTGAGGATGGGACTCATCTTCTGGGCCAGGGCATCGAGGTCGTCGCTGGTCTCTGCGCTGAGCATGCACGAGAAGACATTCGACACCCGGTCGAGGAGGTCGTAGTAATGCTCGCCTTTCGAGGTGTCCACATGGATGATGGTATTCTCGAAAGTGGGTGTCGCAGGGTCGTTGACAATCTTGTCGATTTCCTCATCGTCGCGGCGTATACCTTCCATGAAAGCCTCCTCGTAGTCGGCTGTCCGGATACGGTCGAAAGGCACCGTGTCGTGCGGTGTGTCATAGGGAACGAAAAAGGGATTTACATGCTTCTCTTTCTCCTGCTTATTTTCATTCATACTAACCTTGTTGCTTATATTTCTTGCAAAAATAGTAAAAATATTAGATACACCTTATTAACAAGGTGATTTTTAACTTATATTTTACATCAGCAGTTTCTCGAGGGCGGGAATATGTATTCTGCCGCGAGAGAGCAGGATGAGCCCCTCCGCATCCATTTCTTTTAATACCCGGGAGATGTGGTTGCGTGCTTCGTGAAGCTCTTCGGCCAGCTTCGCCATCTTGATGTCGATCTCCTTTTCTCCCGACATATAGAGGCAATGGATTCGAAAAAAGTTGATGACTCGGTGGCGGGTGTCGGCGGGAGTGGTTCTCCACATGTTGTCGTCCGACTTCTGCAGGCGCGAGGTAATCTGGTTGATGTAGTTGATGCGGAAGACAAGAAAGCTGTTGTAGAACTTCCTCACATCCTCTTTGGAAATGGTGATGAGGCTGCAGTCGGCGGCCGCCTGATAGGTGTGGGAGAAATGGTGGCTGAGGCCGAAGAGGGCTTCCAGCTGAAATGTCTCAGGCGAATGGCGGTGTTCGGAGAAAGTGAAGCTGCGGTCGGCGGCTGAAGTTGTGATCTTGATTTTTCCGTCGACAAGGAAATAGAGATGGTCGGCGTCGTCGCCTTCCCTGACGATGTGGTCTCCTGTCTTGAACTTGTGGAATCCCAGTCGGGTGTAGGCCACGATATCGCCGAGGTCGTTCCGGCTCATTCCCTGAAACAGCGGGAATTGCAGGAGCTTGTCGTAGAGGTGAAGGTCTGGCATGGCGGGAGTCGGCAGTTACTCTGTGATTTTCTCTTTTAAGGAAGGTGAATACCATACGGCGTTGTTGCCGTCGGCATCAGAATAGATGAGATAGGCCATCAGTTCCGGATGTTTCTCGAGCATCTTCTTGGTCTTCTCGAGCCCCAGCACCATGAAACTCGTGGCGTAGGCATCGGCTTTTGCGCATTGGTCGGCCAGCACCGTGGCCGACAAGATGTTGTGCTGCACGGGGCGACCCGTACGGGGGTCAATGGTGTGGGCATATTTCCGCCCGCCTTTGTAGTAGAAGTTGCGATAGTTGCCGCTGGTGGCCATGGCAATGTCGGTAACATTCAGGACGGTCTGCAACTGCATCTCGGTGCTGGTGGAGTCGTCGGCAGGCTTCGTAACGCCGATTTTCCAGGGCGCCCGTTTCTCGCTGATGCCGCTCGTCACCACCTCTCCGCCAATCTCTACCATGAAGTTCTTGATTCCTTTTGTCTTCAGGAACCGGGCCACGACATCTGCCCCGTAGCCTTTCGCGATGGCACTGAAGTCAAGCATCACCCGCGGATCAGACTTCTCGTAGCGGCGGTCAGGAGTGATGCGAAACTTGTCCATGCCCACGAATTGCAGCAGACTGTCTACCTGTTTCTTGTCCGGAAACTTCTGATGCTTGAATCCGAACCCCCACGCGTTCACCAACGGGGCTACGGTAATGTCGAAAGCCCCTTCGGTTTCGCGGCTTACCTCTTGCGCGAGGCGGTACACCTCAAGGAAGCGGTCGCTGATATTGACGGAAGGGGTGTTGGCGTTGATGCGCGAGACGGTGGAGTTCTTGTCGAACATGGAGAACTCATAATTGACCCAGTTGAGCTCGCCCACATTCTCGATATATTCCTTCTGATAATTGCGGTCGCTCTGGTAAGTAATGTGGTAGACCGTGCCGAAGATGAATCCCTCGTCGTGTTGATACGGAAGAGGGCGCTGTTGCCGGATGATGGCGACAGAGCCTATGATGAGGAAGAGCAGGAATGGAATCTGCCAGAACAATCTTTTCCGGGATTTCATGCGATTACAGTTCGAAGATTACATTGAAAGTTGCCCCGAGTCTCGTGCCCCCCTGTTTTCCGAATCCCGGCACATACCATGGGTTGCCGATGTCGGCTTCGGAGTGGAAGAGGCGGCGCTTGTAGCGTATGCTCCATCCCAAGCGGACGAATTTCCAGATTTTGGCATCGATGCCGCCCACGAACTCGAGCCAGTGATAGGATCCTTTGTTGCCCGGATGATTGTATTCGATGTGGTCGCCCCATACGGGGTCGGTCATGCCGGGCGAAAAGATGTCGTATTTGAAGCTGCTGAAGGCATAGCGGCCGCCTACATAGACGCGGTAGTCGTCGTGCTTGTTCTTCATCACATTGAAGTCTATGCCCACTCTTCCGTAGGGTGCCGAGGTCTGATAGTGGAGCTTCGTGGAGACATCATCCTCGTCGGCCTTGCCCAAGCCGACTTCTATGATGGGAAAGTATTTGTCCCTCAGGTTGATTCGGAGGGCAGCCTCATACTGGCCGTAGCTGCTGAGCATCAGTTGTCCTGCCCCGACAAGATCGAAAGATACGGCAACGCCCCGGAACAAGGGGGTGGTGTCGGGCTGTTCGACCATTTTCTTTTGTCCCTGCGCCCGGGCAGCCAAAGACAGCACCAGCATCAGGCTAATCAGTATTGCTCTTGAGGTATATGATGAAGTGTGGCTTGCGTGCGTCATAGGTTACATCTTTATTATTGATGACGATAGAATCTATTACGAGATTTGTGCTTGACACCCCCGTGATGGTGTGGAAAACGGAAGGGCTGCAGTCTACGGATTCGAAGTGAGGCCGGTCTTGTTTCGAGACCGTAATCGTGTCCGTTTTCGTACCGTTTTCATCGGTGAACTCGAAGTTGTAGACATCCTGTGCGTGGCTGTAGCTCATCGGTAACTGGATGCTGTCAACCCTTTCGCCTTTATTGAACAAGATGCTGTCGTTCTCTTCCGAGATTTTCGCGGATACCGTGAGCGTATAGGGCACGGTGGCGGAAAACCTGAACTTTGCGTATACCGTGTTGTTCAGCGGGCAGTCGATGCTTGCGCACGACACCATTGCCAGTGATACGAGGCTTAGGGATAAGGTCCGGATTATTCTTTGCATTTCAGTTTCTCTTCGATTTGGTAATCGTTCCGGTTGGGATTGGAGCGGCTTATGAGGTCGCCGAGGAATCCCGAAAGGAACATCTGCGTGCCTATCAGCATCGTGGTGAGGAAGATGTAGAACCAGGCAGAGTCTGTAATCAGGTTTCCGTAAGTGCCGTTGCCGAGCTCTATGATTTTGTTGATGCCCAACACGGCAAGGGCTATGAAGCTGATGAAGAACATCACGCTGCCGAGGAATCCGAAGACATGCATGGGCTTTTTGCCGAATGTCCCCAGGAACCAGAGCGTCATCAAGTCGAGGTATCCGTTGACGAAACGGTTGAGTTTCATGAACTTCGACTGGCCGTATTTGCGTGCTTGGTGATGAACCACCTTCTCGCCGATCTTGTCGAAGCCGGCATCCTTGGCCAGATAGGGGATGAAACGGTGCATCTCGCCGTATACCTCTATGTTCTTTACGACATCCTTTCGGTAAGCCTTCAGGCCGCAGTTGAAGTCGTGGAGGTTGTGGATGCCGCTCACCTTACGCACCGTCCAGTTGAATATTTTGGTAGGGAAGGTCTTTGAGAGAGGATCGTAGCGTTTCTGCTTATAGCCGCTCACAAGGTCGTATCCGTCTTCCTTGATCATCTTGTAGAGCCCGGGAATCTCATCCGGAGAGTCCTGCAGGTCGGCATCCATCGTGATGACGACATCTCCCTGAGCCTCCTTGAATCCGCAATAGAGGGCCGGGCTCTTACCATAGTTGCGGCGAAACTTGATGCCTTTTACCGCTCCCGATTCCTTGCAGAGGTCTTCTATCACCTGCCACGAGGCATCCGTAGAGCCGTCATTGACGAAGATCACTTCAAAACAGAAGCCGTTGTCTTTCATGACACGCTCTATCCAGTGATAGAGCTCCGGTATGGATTCCTCTTCGTTGAAAAGCGGTATTACAACAGAAATGTCCATTTGCGCGTTTTTAATATAGTTTATTGTCTGAAGTCTTTCTTATAGGGTCCGTGCCGCATGCACAATGCCGCAATGGGCAAAGACATGATGATGCCCATGAATATGTTCTGCATCATGAATATCAATGACAGCTGGATGGGGCTTAGGGTCATGAATCTCCCGATGGCATCCTTGAGCCCCAGCGTGTCAAATCCTTGTGTCTGGTAAGCTTCCGACATGACTTGAGTGGCGGTAATCAATATGGAATTGAACAGTCCGTTGTCCAGAAAGCGGAAGTAGATGTACTGGGCGAGGCAGAAGAGCAGACTGGCATAGAAGAAAGTGAGCCATGAATAGGCAAGGCCGCGGCGGAACGAGATGACGCCATTCAGGGCATTATTGCGAAATTTTGTCAGTCTCCATATGACGACGAAGGGCGTTGCCATGGCGAGAAGCGACCCTATTGCCGACTGTGGAACATAGAGAACCGAGACAAAACTGCCAATCCATACGAGAGTCAGTATAAGTCCGTCCTGACGGGCAAAGGCCCTTACCTGTGTCAATGCTTCTGCAAAAGTCATATCAAGTGCAAAAATACGCATTTTATCTTATAC
>CAUULA010000072.1:0-13966 GCA_963545855.1 uncultured Prevotella sp. | reverse complement strand
TACACTCGACTAGTCGTCGGCAGCGTCAGATGTGTATAAGAGACAGATATGTGCTATTTTTGTAGCAACGGAAGTTTATAATCATATACTATGAAGAAGGCCGTTCTATTCTTGATTTTCCTAACAGCGAGCATGATGATTTATGCTCAGACTCAGAAATCTTGGGAGCAGCTTTTAGGGGAACTTGGAAGCATGGAGGATGTGGAGAGCGACGAGATGGAATCATCGTATGAGTTGATGGCCGAGCTCGCGGCTCATCCCCTTAATATTAATAAGGTAACGCGCGAAGACCTGGAGCAGTTGCCTTTCCTCACAGCCCGGCAGGTAGAGGATATTTGCGAGTATATCTATAAGTATGCGCCTTTGCAGTCGGTTTATGAGCTTGCCATGGTGGAGAGTCTCGATGCTCGCAGAAGGGCTTTGTTGGCATGCTTCGTGGTCGTGGTTCCGGAGGCGGAGGAGCTGAGAATACCGAGTTTCAAGAAGGTCCTGAAGTATGGGCGGCATGAGGCGGTAGGCTGCATGAAAATTCCTTTCTACGACCGCAAAGGAGACAGGTCGGGCTATCTGGGGTATAAATATAAGCATTGGCTGCGCTATACTTTCCAGTATGGCCAGAATGTGAAGTTCGGGCTCATTGGGTCTCAGGATGCGGGCGAACCTTTTTTTGCGAATAAGAATCCCTTGGGATACGACTACTATAGCTTCTATTTTCAGATGAGAAATATCGGTCATCTTAAGACTCTGGCATTAGGAAGATACCGCCTGCGATTCGGGGCAGGGCTTATTCTCAATAACTCATACTCTTTCGGCAAATTAGCCGCGCTGTCGTCTTTAGGCAGGAATTCGAACCATATATCCGGGCATTCTTCCCGCTCCGAGGCAAACTATTTGCAGGGGGCAGCTGCTACGGTGGGTCTTCTGAAAGGCCTCGAGTTGACAGGATTCGTGTCATATAGAGACATAGACGCAACCTTGAACAAAGACTCCAACAGCGTTGCGACCCTTCTGAAGACAGGATACCACCGCACACAGAGCGAAATAGCCAGGAAACATAATACCACGGAGTTTCTTGGAGGCGGTAATTTGTCGTTTAGGAGATTGCCCTTTACGGTTGGATTAACGGCTTTTTATTCGGCTTTTAATCGCCTCTTGCGCCCCAATACCTCGCAGCGCTATCGTCGCTATTATCCACAAGGAAAGGAATTCTGGAACATGAGTGTGGATTATAGTTATGTGTCTTCCCGTTTCACTTTCTCCGGAGAGACCGCCACGGGCGACTGTAAAGCTCTTGCTACGCTCAATACTGTGAGCTACAGGCCTACCCACGGACTTACGCTCATGGCTCTTCAACGATTTTATAGCTATAAATATTACTCGCTCCATGCACGAAGTTTCGGTGAGGGCAGTATGGTAAATGACGAGAGCGGTATCTTTGTGGGAATCGACTGGCAGCCATCAAGGAAGTGGAAAATGTTCTTCTATAGCGACTATGCCTATTTCACATGGCCTAAATATCAGGCCAATGCGTCAAGTTCTGCATGGGACAACCTGCTTCAGGCTACCTACGGTCATGGCAATTGGTCATTCCTTGCCCGCTATCGCATCAAGGTCAGGGGGAAAGACAATGAAGAGAAGACTGGCCTGACGAATGAGACTACTCAGTGTGGCCGTTTGTCCGCTATGTATGGAAATGATAATTGGAGCACGAAGACACAGGTTGACATAGCTTGCAGCCAGTATAAAAGAAGCAGTTTTGGCTGGATGTTGAGTGAGCATTTGTCCTTCAGGCATCGCTGGTTGAGGGCCTTCGCCACCGTGGGCTACTTCCATACACAGGATTTCAGCTCACGCGTCTACATGTATGAGCATGCCCTTTTATACAATTATTCTTTCCCGGTTTTCTATGGGGAGGGCATCCGGTATATGCTTGATGCCGAGGCCCGTATGGGTAAGCATGCAGACCTGATAGCAAAGTTGGGTACGACCGACTATTTTGACCGCGACCATATCTCAAGCGGATATCAACGGATTGATGGCAGTGCGATGACCGATCTCGAAGTGCAGCTGCGCCTAAGGTTCTGAGGGCGGGATGAAAACGAGGAGCAGGGGAATGGCCTTGTTATATCGCATGTATCGGTTCCGGCTTCTTAGGAGTTCATGACTTCTTGATAGAACCGTAGATATTCGTTTCCGATTTTCTCTGGTGAGAACCGCTCAATCACATCCTGACGGATGGCTTTTGCGCCATAGCTTGTGGCAAGAGCGGTTCGAAGTCCTTCTTCCAATGCTTCCGGCGTAAAGTCTGAACAGCGGATGCCGTTGGCCGGAGTAATCAGTTCTTCTGTTCCGCTGCATGGGAAAGCCACGACGGGCAACCCACAAGCCATAGCCTCAATAGGAGTCTGGGCAAAGTTTTCCTTGAAACTCGGCATGCAGAAATAGTCGGCGGCCGACAAGAACCATGATAATTGTTCGGCGTCGTTGGTTCGTCCTGTCTCGATCACATTGTCCCATGCAGAGTGGCTGCGGTTCTTTCCTATAGCGAGAATACGATAGTCTGGGGATATCCGGCCGAGGGCGAGCGAGAGCTCATTAAGCCCTTTGCGCGGTTCATTGATGTTACAGGCGCAGAAAGCAAAGATTTTTGCCTCTGGGGAAATGCCCAGCCGTGCTCTTGCCCCTGTCTTGTCCTTGGGCTGAAAAAGACGATAATCCACCATATTATATATAAGGGTCTTTCGCGCATGTGCTATCATCTCATGCTCTCCGTATTGTCGGAATCCCATTTTAGAGAGAAATACCACCCCCATCCTCTGCAATAGCCTGATTTTCTCAAGCTTCATGCGATAGTATTTCTGTTCTAAAGGATGCTGCGGCAACCTTTGTTGTTCAAGATTGGCAATGCCATAAAGCAGGTTTTCGTCGTGCATGGTAAAGACCATGGGTTTCTCCCGTAAAGCATCAAAGAAGGTTTTGTAGTCGAGGAATTCGCCTACCCAGTGGATATGGATGATATCCGCCTGCTGCACCAGCGGATGCCGACTAAGGTCGATGGGTGATGTGGGCAGGGTATAGACAGCATTATACTGCTTGGTGAGCTTTCGGCAGACATTGCGATCATCTTTTATATGGAGCAACTTATGGACTTTGTGCAATATGCTATGTGTGAAGTAGGTGTAGTTGCCGTAGCTGTGAACGAAATCGTCAGTATGCTTACGGCGGCGCACGATGAGTTGGCTGTCAACTCCCATTTCTCTCTGTGTCTTGCAGATGCGGTAGGCGCAGAGTCCTGCTCCGTTGAAATCGTCTGTGCTGATGTGTATAATCTTCATAAGAATGCTCTTTTCTTAAGGTTACGGGATATGGCTCTTGGGAACAAACTGTCTCCAGAAGTCTGCTCTTGTCGGCTTATTGAAGCCATGGCAGCCCATTGGGAGTTGATTTCCGTTAAGCTCATAGCAGAGCTGGGGCTTCAAGTCGAATGAGAATTTGAGGGCTGTCTCCACGCTGGGATAGTTGAACTCTTCGGGTATTAACGCCCAGAAGAGATCCTCGTTGTAGAGTACATTCCCCACGGACTGTGTAATAAACCGCTTTGCCTCGGCCTGGTATTTCTCGCAGGCATCACTGAAAGCCTTTACCCTGCGCAGACAGAGCCCTCCGTTTCCTATGCGTCCGAACATGTCCTGATGCAGGATCTTGCCTTTGGGGGCGAGTCTCCTGCGCAGTCTGAGATATTGCTTGAGAGGAAACCGGCGGTAGCGAGGCCTCGTCGGCCATGGCGCTGCCACGATGTCGTAGCCCTGTCGGCACCACTGTTCGAGTTCGTCTCGGAAAATCCATGCGTCGGTGTGGCAGATCAGGATATATTCGCAGTCGGCAAACCTGTCGTAGAAGTCTTTCGACATTGTCATCTCGTTGTATCCCATAATGCCACGCTCCAACCCCAGCCACCGACTGCTGACGCGCATTTCCTCGGCTTGTGGATAGAGCCTGAGAAGTTGGGTGGTGTCTAAAGTCTCAGGAATCAGGAACACAATGGAATGTGAAGCAAGCATCCGCATCGTGTTTTCGAGCGAAGCTTCCTCTTCTGGTTTTAGGGGTAATCTATATATTGGTATGACGACCTTTACAAGCATGGGCTATTCTCTTTTTCCTAAGCGTTCGTGAATACCGTCCTGATAGGCATCCCAGAGCATCCCGAGGTCTTTCCATTGCCAAGCCTTGCTGAAGGGCATGCTGAGAATGGCGGGGATCATATAGCCTATTACTCCGATAAAGCTGCGCAGATAGCGCACCCCCCAGTTGTTTCCATAGTGGTGGTTCAGATAAGCCTCATTGCGCACTTGATAGTAACGCTTCCATTTTTTCTTTTGGTTTCGCGTGGTCCAGGTGTCGTTGCTGAAGAACTTATGCTTATCCATCAAGGCATGGATGGCATAAGTCAGCTTGAATCCAGCCAGATGAGCGCGTAGACAGTAATCGGTGTCGTCGCAGAAAATAAATAGGTCTTTATTGGGTAATCCTATTCTCTTCACGACCTCGCGTTGGATGAAAGGCCCCTCGAAGTCGCACCCTACGATAGGAATAGATGACCCCTTCGCATTGTCGATTTCCTCATTCTTAAGCTTTCTGCCATGCATGGAGGCAAAGGGATGTGAGAAATCATAGTATCGGAATTCGTGAGTGAAGGTCGTTCCGGCCATTTTTCGGTGGGGTGCAACGATGCCTGCATCTTTGGTTTCGGCGGCTTTAAATAAGTTCTCAAGGCATTCTTCCTGGGGAAAGACATCGTCGTCCATGCACCAAATCCAGTCATATCCTTTCTCGTAGGCATTCTGAATTCCGGTATAGAAACCGCCGGAACCACCCACATTTCCCTGGTGTATGACCTCAAGATCCGGCTGGCTGTCGAGCCATTCATGGGTGCCGTCAGTAGATCCGTTGTCTACGACGATGATATGATCAAGCTGCCGGCTCTGTCTGCGTAGGCAATTGATGCCCCTTTCGAGCAGTTCCCTGCGGTTATAGGTTACTACGACTGCCGTAATCTTCATTTTTTCAATCTTGTTTAAGGTTTTTGGGGGGTCTTATAGTTCTCGCGGTGTACCACCTTTCCGTCTTTCTCCACCCAGTAGCGGTCGAACTCTTCATGGGTTCGCTTCCATCGGTTATGGCTCCAGAGCCAGTTGGCGGGTTCGCGGTGGATGCTTTCCTCGAGCATTTTAAAGTACCAGTCGGTGATTTCCCATTCCGCGGTTTTCCTGGGTTCTGTGGTCATCAGGCGCATGTGGCATTGATAATAGCCGCGTTTTACTCGGCGCATGTCGCCGTAGAACACGGTCTGGTTGGTATGGCGTACAATGCGTTCGGTGCCCGTGAGGACAGGAGTGTCGTGATGCAGGAAGTCAATCCAGTGGTGGATGTTCCACCACAAAGGCACTTGGTCGGCAATATATCCCACCACGACAGGACGCCCCTCTCTGTTGAGCTGGATTATTTTGCGCAGCGATTCCTGCATGGGAACACAAAGGGCATTCTGCTTTTCCCGAGCTTTCTTAAACAGTTTGTCCATGGCCTTGTTCTCAAGCGGGTGGTAAAGTTCACAGCACTGGCAGTCTTCTGTTATCCAGAGCGGCAATGAGGTTAACCATTCCCAGTTGAAGACATGGCCGAGATAGACCGCGACAGATCGCCCGTCTTTCAGCAACTGGTTGATTTCGTCTACTCCTGTATACACCATTCGGCGACGGAACTCTGTCTTGCTGATGGTCATCAGTTTGATGGTTTCCATAAGATAGTCGCAAAACTGGCGGTAGAACTGTTTCTCAATGCTACGCAATTCTGCCTCGCTCTTTTCCGGAAACGACTCCGTGAGGTTCTTCCATATCACCTTATGGCGATATTTCACTCCATATGCTGTCAGCAGGTAGAGCCCGTCGCTGAACAGATAGAGTATCTTAAAGGGCAGCAGCGACATGAGCCACCAAAAGGCATAGCATATAGAGTAGACTATTTTCATTTGCCGGACATCAGTTTATCGTTTACCATTCGTTGCATATATTGCTGTATGATGGCCTTGATTTCACGCTCCATCTGTTGCTGCCGAGGCACTTTCCCTACGAGGTTATGCTTCATGAGCCTGTCCGTGAGGGCATATAGAGCCTTGGTCTTCTGTCCGTCGAACTGCAGGACATAGCCGTATTTCACATATTGGTAGGTGCCGTTCAGGTAATTGACGGCATAGGTTTCTTCAGCCGGTGTACTCATGAGGTCGCATCCAAAGGAAAGATAAGGCTTGTCATAGCCCAGTATTCCGAGCACGGTGGGCATGATGTCTATCTGCTGGGCGATGGCATCCTGCATGCCGGGCTGTACTTCGCCGCTTGGGTCGTAGATGATGATGGGTGAGGCGAAGAGTCCGAGGTCGGTCTCATATTCCGCATGGCAGCTCTGGTTGGTGTGGTCGCTTGTCATCACGAAGATGGTATTCTTGAACCATGGCTGCCTGCTTGCGTTCTCGAAGAACTTGCCGATGGCCATGTCGGTGTAGCGGATGCACTTATGGATGGGCACCTTGCCCTCCTTGAAAACATTCCGGTATTGTTCCGGCACCTCAAAGGGATGGTGGCTCGACACGGTGAAGAGTGCCGTCATGAAGGGTTGTCTGAGTTCCCCGATCTTGGCACACCAGTATTGCAGGAACGGCTCATCCCAGATTCCCCAGTTGCCGTCGAAATCCTTATCGCCCCCGAAGCGGCTGTCGGCATCGTAGTCCTGCCGGCCGTAGTATTCCTTAAATCCCGTCTTATTGGCAAAAGCCAGGAATCCCATGCTGCCCCGGTTGGCACCGTGGAAGAACGCTGTCTCATAACCCTCCTTGCCGAGGATTCCGGCAATGCTGGTATATGAGTTCATGGAGGCGGGCGTGAGCACGAACGGCTCGACGAACATCGGGATTCCGCAGAGCACGGAGGGCATGCCGTCGATGCTCTTGCGACCATTGCAGAAAGAGTATTTGTAGACGCGACTCTTCCCTATGAGCTTGTCCACATTTGGAGTGTAGCCCTTGTATCTGCCCCCTTCGAGCCAGTCGTTGAAGGCTCCGATATATTCTCTGCCAAAGCTTTCTACGATGAGAATCACCACATTTTTCTTCCGGAAGGCATGCGTGGGCCGTGGGGTATGGATAGGGGTGAATACCCGCTGCAGTTCGTCCTGGCTCTTGTAATAGTCAGGGATGATGAAGACGCTCTTGCCGATAGTTCTCAGGAGGGCGAATGGCGTGTTGAGCACCAGTCCGCACTCTATCGGCCGGTCTACATATTGGTTGGCATTGTTGATGGTGATGGGGCGGATTCCCGTTCCTAATCCTCCACGGGCACCGCCTATGCAGAGTGGAACGGCGGCGGCGAGGAAAAGCGTGTACCATCCTGCGAACTTCCATCGCTGCCTGAGGGTGGGATAGTCCTTGGAGTCGGTTCCGGGCATCACATAGAGTTTCCACATCAGCCAGACCACCGCGATGGCGAGCAACACCAGATACCAGTGGTTGATTAGTTCCGCCGCGAAGATGCCGCCGAGGTTTCCCTCGTTGTCAAATTCCTGAAAAACACTGGTTGTGGTTCGCCTTGAGGTGTAGGGGAAGTAGACGGAGTCGCCGAGGTTGATGATGAGGGCGAGCGCGTTTACCACCACGAAGAGCCATTTGCAGATTTTGTGATAGAGCGGGGTCTCTTTGATGAGCAGGGGGAAGAGCATCATCAGGATGTAGAGCATGTGGGTATAGACGATGGCGGTGCGGTCGAACATCAATCCTCCTCCGAACATCCGGCACAAGTGCCCGAAGCTGAGATCGGCTGAAAACAGTTCTCGGTTTTCCAGCAGAAATTCTATCCGGGCTATAAAGTAGTAGACGAATGCCATGGCCAGATTGGCCACGAGTGCTACGGCGGGCCCCATTTGGGTATCTAAGATCGTTTTCTTCTTCATAGGCATGGCCATTCAAGTCGTCCTCTCCGTGTCTCTCTCCGAGGGTCGGGAGCCAATGCGTTTCCTTGGGCAGGCAAGGGGAGGCCAGCTTACTGTTCTTTATATTTCCTGCATATCGTGCAGTTTCTTGTAATATCCGTTTTTCTCGAGGAGTTCATCATGTGTGCCCCGTTCCACGATTTCCCCTTCATGGAGCACGCAGATTTCGTCGGAATTCTTGATGGTCGACAGCCGGTGTGCCACGGCAATGGTGGTGCGCGTCTTCATAAGCTTGGTGAGCGCGTCCTGCACCAGCCGTTCGCTCTCGGTGTCAAGGGCCGATGTAGCCTCGTCAAGGATGAGGATGGGCGGGTTCTTGAGGATGGCGCGGGCGATGGAGATGCGCTGCCGCTGTCCACCGGAAAGTCTGCCGCCCCGGTCGCCGATGTTGGTCTCGAACTGGCAATCCGACTCCATGATGAAGTCGTAGGCATTGGCTATCCTTGCGGCCTTTTCCACTTCTTCCTTCGTGGCATTGTTCACGCCGAAGGTGATGTTGTTATAGTAGGTGTCGTTAAACAGGATGGCTTCCTGATTCACATTGCCGATGAGCTTGCGCAGGTCGTGGATGCCGAGTTCTTTCACATTGATTCCGTCGATGAGCACCTCGCCTTCCTGCACATCATAGTAGCGGGGGATGAGGTCGAGCAGGGTCGACTTGCCGCTTCCGCTCTGCCCCACCAGGGCCACGGTCTTGCCTTTGGGGATGACGAGGTTGATATCCTTCAGCACCCACTGCTGCTCATATTTGAACGAAACATGGCGAAACTCTATCTGATGCTCGAAGTTTGCGATATGTATGGGATGCTCTGTCTCCTTGATGTCTATCTCCGCATTCAGGATCTTGTCGATGCGCTCCATGGAGGCCAGCCCCTTCGGGATGTTGTATCCTGCGCGAGAGAACTCTTTAAGGGGGTTGATGATGGAATAGAGGATGGTCAGGTAGTAGATGAATACCGGACCGCTGATCTGGTGGCTGCGCATGACCATGATGCCGCCGAACCACAGCACGATGACAATCATCAGCGTACCGAGGAACTCGCTCATGGGGTGGGCGGCCTGCTGGCGTATCTGCACTCGCATCAAGTCGTTGCGATAGGCCGAGTTGGTGCGGTCGAAACGGCGGTTCATCTTGGCCTCCGCCGCGAAGGCCTTGATGATGCGGAGCCCGCCGAGGGTCTCCTCCACCTGGCTCATGGTGTCGCTCCAGAGGGTCTGCGCCTTGATGGAGTTGGCCTTCAGCTTTCTGCCCACAAAGCCCATGAACCATCCGAAGAGGGGCACGAAGAGCAGCGTGAAGAGCGTGAGCTTCCAAGACACCAGCACGAGGGCCGTGAAGTAGGCCACGATGAGTATCGGGTTCTTGATGAGCATGTCGATCCATGCCATGATGGAGTTCTCTATCTCCTGCACATCGCCGCTCATGCGGGCGATGATGTCGCCCTTGCGCTCGTCGGAGAAGAATCCTAAGTGCAGCGAGGTGATTTTGCGATAGAGCAGGTTGCGGATGTCGCGCACCACGCCCGTGCGTACCGGTATGATGAATGCCGACGACAAAAAGTAGGAGCCGGTCTTGAGAAAGGTCATGAAGGTGAGTGCCAGCCCGATGATAAGAATGGTCGTTACGGGATTGGTGAGCTCTATGAGCTGGCGCACATAGTAGTCGGCGTTGTTGCTCAATACATCGGTAAACTTGCCCGAACCCCACTCCATGAGATGCGTTGCAGTAGCATGTCCCGCCGTGTTGAAGAGTATCTGCAGGAGCGGGATGATGGCTGCGAACGAGAAGATGTTGAGTATCGCGGAGATCAGGTTGAAAACAATCGACCAGATCAGATATTTCTTGTAGGGCGGCACGAAGCGCCTGATGACTTGTAGGAATTCCTTCATGGCTGCAAAGATACATTTTTTATATAGGACGACCAAATTATATGCCGATTTTTTCGTTTCCGTTTTCTCGTGGAAAAAGCTCTGAATATACGATAGGAAAAGCGTAGGACTATAACCGCGATTCGTGTCCTGTCCCCGGGAAGATTGTTAGCGGCGACCCAGGAAATGACCTGAGTCCCGGACGGAGACAGGAGAAAACCGGCCGGGAGGCGGTTTTCCGGCCGGTTACAAACAGCGTGTAACAGGATTACAAACAGCGTGTAACAGGATTACAAACCGCTTGTAACACGATTCCACACGGCTTGTAATGGGGACGGGAGCGGCTTTTGTTTTTCCGCAATGCCGCCGCCGGCGGAATCGTTTGTGGGGAAAGGTGGCCGGGTCAGCGGTCTGCCTCCTCGCCGAAGAGCGTCGCGCTGGTGCTCCTCGTAATCCTCACGCGCACGGTTTCGCCGATGTGGTGGTTGCCTCGGTCGATGACCACGACCTTGTTTTGCGGCGTGCGCCCCATCAGTTGCTGGCGGCTTCGTTTCGAGAATCCCTCGATGAGGACCTCGAACTCCCTGCCCTCGTCTTTCTTGTTCTGCTCCGCGCTGACCTCGGTCTGCAGGTGGATGAGCTCGTTGAGTCGTCTCACTTTCACCTCCTCGGGCACATTGTCGGGCAGATGCTTGGCCGCATAGGTGCCCGGACGCTCGGAATACTTGAACATGAAGGCGCTGTCAAAGCCCACCTCACGGACGAGCGAGAGCGTGAGCTGCTGGTCTTCTTCCGTCTCGTCGTGATAGCCCACGAAGATGTCGGTCGTGATGCCGCAGTCGGGAATGATCCGCCGGATGGCGGCAATCTTGCTCAGGTAGTCCTCACGGGTGTATTTGCGGTTCATGAGGCGCAGTATCCTGTCGCTTCCGCTTTGTGCCGGGAAGTGGATGTGGTGGCAGAGATTGGGCTCGCCGGCCACGGCGTGGAGGATGTCCTCTGTCATATCCTCGGGATTGGAGGTGGTGAAGCGCACGCGCATGGCGGGCACGGCCTGTGCCACCTTGCGCAGGAGCTGGGCAAAGGAGGTGCCGTTCTCGGGGCGTTTGCCATTGGGGAGCAGGCCATAGGAGTTCACATTCTGCCCTAACAGGGTAACTTCCTTGAAGCCTTTCTGTTCCAGGTCTCTCACTTCACGCAGGATGCTTTCCACATCACGGCTGCGCTCGCGCCCCCGGGTAAACGGCACGATGCAGTAGTGGCAGAAGTTGTTGCAGCCGCGCATGATGCTCACGAAGCCGCTCACATGGCTTGCGCCGATGCGCCGGGGCACTATGTCGCGATAGGTTTCGGTGGTGGAAAGCTCGATGTTCATGGCATTGTGGCCGTTTTCGCACTGCGCGATCATGTCGGGCAGGTTGAGGTAAGAGTCCGGGCCGCATACCAGGTTGGCGTAGTGGTTTTGTATGAGGTCGTCCTTTACGCGCTCCGCCATGCAGCCCAAGACGCCGAGGATGACCTTGCGCCCTTTCTTCTGTTCGGCATGGAGGGTGTCGAGGCGGTGGTAAATCCTGTTCTCCGCGTTCTCGCGCACCGAGCAGGTGTTCATGAAAATGGCGTCGGCGTCGGCCTCGTTCTCGCACAGTTTGTAGCCGGCCATGCCCATCACGGAGGCCACGACTTCGCTGTCGGCCACATTCATCTGGCATCCGTAGGTCTCTATATATAGTTTCTTCATTTCTTTCTCCTTCTCTTGCTTGGGGGTGCAAATGTACTCATTTTATTTGAAACGGCCAACAGAGCGTAGAAGAAAGCCGCGCCCGTGAAGAATCCCGCTATGGCGTCGACGGCATAGTGGGCCTGGATGTAGACCGTGGCAAGGCATAGGAAGATAAAGACGGGCAGCACGATGAAGAAGAGCGGCTTGCTCTCCGTCCTCAGGATGAGCAGCATGCAGACGGTGGCCACGCCCACATGCGAGCTGGGGAAGGCTGCCGTGGGGCGTTCGCCGGCCTGCTTGGCTGCCTCCACGAGCTGATAGAACACCCCGTCGGTATATCCCGGAGAGGGCAGGCAGTCGGTATGCCGGCTGAAGTAATCTCCCAAGGAGGGGAACACGCCCTTGGCAATCTGGTCGATGCCCACGGCCTTGTAATAGAAGGTAGGGCCCACCACGGGCAGCAAGTCGAAGATAATGTAGAAGGTGAAGAACGAGCCCATGATGATGAACACGCACTTCTGGAACTCGTCGTGGCGGCGGAAGAAATACCACAAGGCCACCAGCGCGATGATGACGAAATACATGGAGTAGCCCATATCCATCAGTTCGCTGACGACGGGCGACGGCATCGCCTTGGCAAAAAGCAGGGCGGGCTGGAAGCCGAAGAGGGCCTGGTCGGCCTCGGCAAACCAGTGGTCGAGGTTGGGGAAGATGCGGTTGATCTCGTAGGTGTCGGGGTACCACACGCTCAGAAGCGCCATCTGGGGCAGCACCCGCAGGAATTCGGTGAACCTGCAGGGCACGAGCCGGTAGACGATCCACAGGGCGGCGGTCATGGCGAGGATGCGTAGGCGTCCCATGATCATCGACTCCGGGTTTGCCAACTTCGTATAGGCGAAGAAGGTGAAGGCAAGGGTGAGCAGGAGATAGATGATGACCACCCACTCGAAAGGATAGAGTCCCTTGCGGGGATTGCGCTCTATCTTGAATAAGTTCATGCTTAAAGCCATCGGTTTTCCTTATACCACTTGATGGTGAGACGCGTCCCCTCCTTCAGGTCGAAGTGGGGTTTATAGCCGAGTTCGTCCATGGCGGGCTCGATGTCGCACCGCCAGTTGCGCTGGCGCAGGATGTTATACTTGTCGTTGTTGAGGGCTGAGATTTTCCCCGTGCGCCTTGCGCGGAGCTCCCCGAGATAGGTTGCGATGCGCAGCACCCATATAGGGGCCTTGACGCGGATCCACCACGGATGCCCGAGCTCCTCGCGGATGTAGTTGCTGAAGGCGGCCGACTGATAGACCTTTCCGTCGCTCAGGAAATACTTGCGGCCGTTCATGCCGCGGTCGAGGGCGAGAAACACGGCCTGCACCACATCGAGCACATAGACAAAGGTGATGTCCTGCCGCCTGAAGCCGACGCTGAAGTCGGTGTGCGCCTTGATCGACTTGGCCATGAGGAAATAGTCTTTCTCCCGCGGGCCGTATACTCCCGTGGGTCGCAGAATGATGTAGGGGAAGTTGCTGCCGATGGAGTCGAGGAACCGTTCAGCCTCCAGCTTGCTCTTCCCGTATGCCGTGTTCGGCCTCGGGAGGTCGTGCTCGGTGATTTCCTGATAGGGCTGCCGCTCCTTGATAGCCCCGAAAACGGAGAGCGAACTCAGGTAGACGAATCTTCTGACGGGCATCCGCAGGGCCAGCAGAGCCTCCGCGAGGTTCTTCGTTCCCTCGTAGTTTATCTTGTAGAAGTCGGCCGGGTTCAGGCATTTCGTGGCTCCCGCGGCATGCACGATGTAGTCGAACGCATGGCCCTCGAGCTGCTCTTCGAGCCGTTGCCGGGAAGAGAGGTCGAGCTCGATGAAGTGGATGCGTCCGTCCTGCAGGTACTGCCTGGAGGAAGTCTTCCTGACGGCGGCCCATGTCTCGAAGCCCCGCTTGAGGGCTTCCTCTACGATAAAGCTCCCGATGAAGCCGCTGGCACCCGTGATAAGTATCTTCATTCCTTTTCCTTGAAAATGATTTTCGCTGCAAAGTTACTTCAAAAAAGCGGAGTCCGCAAGCGCAGGCGGATAATTTTATTGTTTTTTCAAGAATACCAACCCGTTATGTCCGTTCGGACGGGCGCCTCCTCCCGCCTTTCCTTCCGGCAGTTGCCTGTTTGACGAAATCGCCGATTTTGTACGACGATTTCGCCGAGTTTGTCCTACAATCTCGCCGATTTTGTCAGGCGGGAGATCGCCTCCCGCATTTCTCCCTGCCGCCTGCCGCCTCGGGAACTGCCGGCTTCGGGCTCTCTTTTAATCGCCTTTCGCGTTGTGTCTGTTCGTAATTTTTAGGAGAATAAATG
>CAUULA010000071.1:0-14011 GCA_963545855.1 uncultured Prevotella sp. | reverse complement strand
ATCTCTACGACCGCGACATTGAGCGTTACCGTGCCATCACCAAGAAGCTCGGCCTTCGCAAATAACAGGAAACAAAGAGATTTCGCAGTCCCCGTTCGCCTCCGAGACGAGCGGGGACTTTTGTTTGCTCCCGTATTTACGATATCTCACTCCGCCCCCGGCCGACTTCTCCGCACACACAGACTGCCATCCTGAAAACAGGGAGTTGCCGCCCGGGTTACAATACCGGCGATTTCGTGGGACAATATCGGCGATCTTGTGCGACAAATTCGGCGATTTTGTCATCCTGCCAACGGCCTAAAGGAAAAAGAAACGGCCTGACGCATCATTCAGGGAACCATTTTTGTGATTTCGGAAGATTATGAGTATCTTTGCAGAAGAGAACCTAAAGACTCCAATGGATGAAACATCTACTCTGCTCATTGCTATTGGGAATGCTCCCGCTCACGACGGGCGCACAGGAAAGCATTAAGCCCCTGCTGAAGACGCAGTGGGGACAAGGTGCGCCTTTCAACCTACTCTGCCCGGTAAAGACGGACTCCAACACCCTGAAGAAGGTGCACGCCAAGGCGGGATGCGTGGCTGTGGCCGTCGCACAAGTCATCCGCGGCATCGAATATCCGTCAGTAAGTCCTGATGGAAAAACACCCTACGAATGGCAGAAAATGTTCAATTCCTACTATCAGGGCATTGAGAAAGAAAACCTCGTGGCCGTGGCGAAGCTCGTTAGCGACTGCGGCGTGCAGAGCCGCGTGAGCTATGGCACGGAGGAATCGGGGGGCTATACGAAGACGGCTGTGGACAATATGAAGCGGCTGATGCACTTCAGCAAGTACATGATGCCGCTCCGCCGCGACGAATATCCGGGTGAGGAGGGGCTCAAACGATGGAAAAACATCCTCTACGGCGAGCTTGCCGCAGGAAGACCCGTCATCTTCTCGGGCACACAGAAGCAGAAAAACAGCAAGAAAGACCGTTCCCACGCCTTCATCATCGACGGTTATAAGAACGGCAAGTTTCACGCCAACTTCGGGTGGAACGGCTTTGAAGACGGATACTACGACCTTGAGGACATGAATGGATACAGCGTGCGACAGATGGCCGTGGTAAACATCGCCGACTCCACCTACATCCCCGAGACGCGGCAGGTGAACCTCTCAGCTGCCGGAACGCTGAAAGACCACTTCACGCCCGAGGACTTCAGGCGGGTGTATTCGCTGAAAATCACGGGCAGGATGAATGCCGACGACTATGCTTTCCTGCGCTCGCTGAGCACCTACTCGACAAAGACCGGCCGGGGAGGAGTGCTCGCGACCATCGACCTGAGCGACCTCAAGACGACCGAACTGCCCGACACGGCCTTCAAGAACTGCAACAAACTGGTGTATGTGAAGCTGCCCCGGAGCGTCAGGAACATCCCTGCTACCACCTTCTATAACTGCTACCTACTGAACTTCGTGGAGATTCCAGAGGGAGCGGAGACCATCGGCAAGGGTGCCTTTGCGGGCTGCCGCTCGCTCATCAAGGTCGAACTGCCCGAGAGCATAACCACCATCGGCCGCAAGGCTTACCGCTACTGCAGCTCGCTCATCGCGGTAAACCTGCCCCGGAATGTCGCCTTTGTGGGCGATGAGGCCTTCAGCGACTGCGAGCAACTGCGCTGGCTCAACCTGCCGGAAAAGGCACAGACAGGCAAGGAAATCACCCTCCGCTCGAAAGATTTCCAAAAGTTGACGAAATACTAAGCGGCATGAAGAAAGGCTAACGGCCGCCGCCCGTCAGGATTTCACGGAGCGGCCGCATCACGAAGTCGCGCTTCTCCATCAGCGGATGGGGAATCTTCAGACCGGGATATTCCACGGTCAGGTCGTCATAGAGCAGGATATCGATGTCGATGGGGCGGTCGTGGTATGCGCCATTCGCCGACTTGCGGGTTCTCCCAAGCTCCCGCTCTATCGCCTGGGTAGCCCTCAACACCTCCAGGGGGCTCTCGGCCGTCTGGCAGCAGGCACAGGCGTTGAGAAACTTATGCTGCGAGGAGAAGCCCCAGGGATCGGTCTCGTAGAAGGAGGAGACGCGCTCCAGGGGTCCTACCCTTGTATCGAGCAACCGGAGTGCGTCGTCCATGGTCTTGCGCCTGTCGCCCAGATTGGAGCCCAGACTGAAGTAGACGGTGTGCGATTTAGTCATTCACGATCAGCATAGCATCGCCATAACAGCCGAACATATAGCCGTTTTTCACCGCAAGGTCATAGCCTTCCATCACCAGATCATAGCCTCCGAAGGCCGCGGCCTCCATCAGGAGCGTGGAATAAGGCTGATAGAAGTTAACGATCATGCAGTCGGCCATGCCGAAATCATAGGGCGGAAAGATGAACTTATTGGTCCAGCCGTCATACTCCTTGAGCAGTCCGTCGGTGCCGACGGCGGTCTCCGTGGCCTTTACGACACTCGTTCCCACGGCCACGACATGATGTCCCGTGGTCTTGGCCTGGTTCACGATGTCGCAGGCTTCCCGTGTGATCACCATCTGTTCGGAGTCCATCTTGTGCTTCGTGAGGTCTTCCACCTCGATTTCATGGAAGTTTCCGAGTCCGCAATGGAGGGTAACAAAGGCGGATTCGATGCCCTTGATCTCCATACGCTTCATCAACTCACGGGAGAAATGAAGCCCCGTGGCCGGAGCGGTAACGGCTCCCTCGTTCTTGGCGAAGATGCACTGGAAGTCGTCCATATCCTCCTTGGTAGCGTGGGGAACCTCACGGTTGTCGATGATATATCGCGGCAGCGGAGCCTCGCCGAGGGCAAAAAGCTCACGCTTGAACTCGTCGTGCGGACAGTCGTACAGGAAACGGAGGGTGCGCCCGCGACTGGTAGTATTGTCGATGACCTCGGCCACCATCGTACTGGTATCGTCGAAGAAGAGCTTGTTGCCGATGCGAATCTTGCGGGCGGGCTCTACGAGGACATCCCAGAGGCGCATCTCCTCGTTCAGCTCACGGAGCAGGAACACCTCGATCTTGGCATCCGTCTTCTCCTTTGTGCCGTACAGGCGTGCCGGGAAGACCTTGGTATCGTTGAAGAGGAAGGCGTCTCCCTCGTCGAAATAGTCCAGCACATTGCGGAAATCGAGGTAGTCGCCCTCAACGGGATTGCCCTCCGCGTCTTTCTTGAACATTTCTATGGTCTGCGACTGACGGTGAAGCACCATCAGCCTGCACTCGTCCCGACGGGTAATGCGGAAAGAACCCTTCGTCCCGTCATCGTTCTTGAACTCATGAACGACGCTATGCGGATATAACGCCACCTGCTCCTTGGGCAGATTAAACTTAAATTGTGATAGTTTCATAAGCTATATAGTCCTTTCTGTTTCTTGATTGTCCAGCCATTCCTGGAAGTTGTCGAAGTCGACGCAGTTGTCTACGGTATAGTCGCCGACCCGCGTGCGGCGAAGCGAAGTGAGGTAAGCACCGCTGCCGAGAGCCCTTCCGATGTCGCGGGCCAACGCCCGTATATAGGTGCCCTTGCCACAGACCACGCGGAGGCTCATCTGCATCGTCTCCGCGTCAAAGTCCCGCAGCTCTATCTCGTCGATGCGAACCGTCTTCGGTTTCAGCTCTACGCTTTCTCCGGCCCTCCGTATGTCATAGGCCCGCTTGCCCTCCACCTTGACGGCGCTGAAGGTCGGCGGAACCTGCCGGACAACGCCTATAAACTGCGGGAGCACCTCCTCGACACGCTCACGGGTGATGTGCCCGGTGGGATATGTGGCGTTCACCTCGTGCTCCTTGTCGTAGCTCGCCGTGGTGGCCCCCAACTGCAGGGTGGCCAGATACTCCTTGGTGTGGTTCTGGAGCTCCTCTATCCGCTTGGTGCACTTGCCCGTGCAGAGAATCAGAACACCCGTTGCCAACGGATCGAGAGTGCCCGCGTGGCCTATTTTCACCTTATGCCCTAAGGTGTGAGAGAGGATATACCTCACATGAGCCAAAGCTCCGAAGCTCGTCATCTTATAGGGCTTGTCTATCGCAAATATCTCTCCTGCCTGAAAATTCATTTAAAGACTGCAGATTATGGTAATCGCACCGACAACGGCACAGTAGACAGCGAAATAGATGAGCTTGCCTCTCTTTACGATATTAATCATCCACTTGCAGGCAAAACATCCTGAGACGAAAGCCGCAAGAAACCCGACGATCAACGCAGGGAAAGAGATTCCGCCCGCAACTGCCGCCAGCCCCTCTTGCGAGGCTTTCAGGACATCAAGCAGGGCCTCGCCTAAAATAGGGGGAATGACCATCAGGAACGAGAACTGCGCCAGCTTCTCCTTCTTGTCGCCGAGGAGAATGCCGGTGGCGATGGTACTTCCCGAACGAGACAGACCCGGCATCACGGCCAGCGCCTGGGCAAGGCCGATGATGAAGGCGTCTCTCTTCGTTATCTTCTCCCGCTGCCTCGGGCGGGCAAAATAGGAAAAAGCCAGCAAGGTCGCAGTCAGCAGCAACATGCATCCCACTATGAGGAGACCCGAGGAAAAGACCTCTTCCACATAGTCTTTCAGGAACAATCCTACGATGCCTATAGGTATCATAGAGATGAGAATGTTAACGACATACTGCGTTTCCTCGTTCCACCGGAACTTGAAAAGTCCCTTGAACATCCATGAGATTTCCTTCCAGAGGACAACCAGAGTGCTAAGCACGGTGGCGATATGTACCGCTACCGTAAAAGTCAGGTTGTCATCCCCGTTCACGCCGAATAATGCGGAGACAATCGTCAGGTGTCCGCTGCTACTCACGGGAAGGTATTCCGTCAGCCCCTGGACCAATCCCAGGATCAATGCTTGTAACCAGTCCATTTATTCCTCCGTATTGTCCTTTGGCTTGCGAACGATTGCGTAAATCATAGAGACGAACCCTATGAAGCACACGACGGGAGCAACCTTGATATGCAGGGCACTGAAAATCTCGGGGTTATACTGTGTTTCGGTAGACTCACCGCCAGCCATCAGGACAAAGCCGATAAGCACTATCACCATGCCCACCGCCAGCAAGATGAAGTTGACCTTGTCGAATGCCAGATTCTTCTTATCCATCGCTTTATAGTTTTCTTTATGTTTGATTATCAGATTTTATATAACTCACCGGCCTTCATCCTCAGAAACTTGTTCACGGAGATGCGGGCACACAGAGCCGTGATGACAATTCCGAACAGGAATACCGATGTCGCCGTGATGGCCATGACCTCCCAAGTAACCACCGCGAGGGTGTCCGGCTCGTTCAGATACAGCGCATAGACAAGTCCGCCAAGCACCAGGCAGGCCAGGACGGCCGCAAGGATGCCCGTCCACACGGCACGCTTCAGGAACGGCCTGCGGATGAAGCCCCACGAGGCACCCACCAACTTCATCGTGTGAATGGAGAAACGGCGGGCGTAAATGCCCAGCCTGACAGTATTGCTGATCAGCGTGAACGACACGAAAGTGAGCAAAACGGCCAGCACCAAGAGGCCGATGCTGATCTTGCCAAGCGTCTCGTTCACGCTGTCTATCAAGTCTTTCTGATAAGTGATGTCGCTCACCTTCGGGTACTTTTTCAACTCCTTCACGATCCATTTCAGGGAATCGTTGTTGGCATAGTCGGCATTCAGCGTGAGCTCAATGGACCCGAGGAACGGGTTCTCGCCGCCCGTGAACTCGGAGGGATCCACTCCCATCTCACGCGTCTGCTCCCTGAGCGCGGCCTCCTTGCTGATGAACTTCTGCGCGTGGATATAGGGACGAGCCTCTAAATTCCTGCATAGCTTCTGGGCCTCGGGGTTGGTCATGTCCTGTTCGAGCATCATCGTGATCACAAGGTTTTCCCTCACATAGGAAGAAAGGTTCCGCGCCGTGAGCACGGAGAAGACCACCATTCCCAATAAAATCAGCACCATAGCCGTGCTTATGCAAAGAGTTACAGCCTGCAACCCCTGTCGGTTGCCGGCCTTTGTTCGTTTCTTTCCCATTCCTTAATAAGGTATAATACGCCAAATTCTCTGCAAAGATAATGCAAATTGCACGGAAATCGCCATCTTTAACTCCTATTAACGCATTTGGAAGAAGATTTTTAGTTAACTTTGCAGGAACCACACGGAGACCGGTCTCCCGAAAACAGCATGCCAAGAAGATGAGTACAAGAATCTATCCTGCCCCCATATACGGCCCCGTACATAGCCGCCGCCTGGGGCTCTCATTGGGAATCAACCTGCTTCCGCCCGACGGAAAGAGCTGTACATTCGACTGCATCTACTGCGAATGCGGCTTCAACAAGGACTTCCCGCCCCGGCAGCCTCGCCCCACAAGGGCTGAAGTGGCTGCCGCGCTTGAAGCCCAGCTCCGGAAGATGCGGGAGGAGGGGGCGGTGCCGGATGTGCTCACCTTTGCCGGAAACGGCGAGCCCACCTCGCATCCGGACTTCGCGGGAATCATAGACGACACCGTCGGCCTGCGCAATGAATACTGTCCGGAGGCGAAAATCTCGGTGCTCAGCAATTCCACCTTCATCCACCGGCCGGCCGTTCATGACGCCCTGATGAAGGTAGACAATAATATCCTGAAGCTCGACACGGTGTCCCCTGAATACATCCGCCTCGTAGACCGTCCCGTGAGCCCGCACTATGAGGTCGGTAAAATCATTGCCGGCATGAAGGCCTTCGGCGGACATGTCATCGTGCAGACCCTGTTCATGAAAGGGAAGACGGGCAACGGGGATGTCGACAACACCGGCGACGAGTTCGTCCGACCGTGGCTCGAGGCCCTGAAGGAGATTGCCCCGCAAGAGGTGATGATCTATACCATCGACCGAGAGACCCCCGACCACGGACTGGAGAAGGCCACTCCCGAGGAGCTCGACCGCATCAAGGCCAGCGTAGAGCAAGCCGGAATCGCGTGCCAGGCGAGCTATTGACGCCGGACGGTCATCACGGAGCAGCCCATACCCCACTCCATTCTCGAAGACCCGGCAGGCAAGGATATTCCTTTCTGCTGTCGGCGGCATGACGAAATCGGCGATTTCGTGCGACGATTTCGGCGATTTCGTCGGACAATCTCGGCGAAATCGTAACACGGAAAACCGCAAGAACGAAAACGGAAGGGGTTCTCCGACTTTGCCGTCCGCCATTTTCCGCAAATACCGACCCCGTTTCCGGCAGGCATTCATACGGCCTCCCGAAACCATTGATGGGCCGGCCCTCCGGCCAGCCCATCTCTGCATACAATGCAAAATGTATAGGTATGAACTACATTTTGCCGATGATACCTTTCTTCGTAGTGTTGATGAACGCTATGATCTTCTGGATTTCAGGACCGTCAGGCACCTGATCCCTGATCTGGAGGACGGCGTCGAACACGCTGTTCTGCCCGTGGAACACCAGTCGATAGGCGTTGGCCACATGCTTCTGCACCTTTTCCTCCACCTTGGCCGTGGTCATCATGGTGTTGTTAGGGCCGCCGTAGCCTACGGGTTTCCCACCTACCACGATGTAAGGAGGCACATCCTTGGAGAAGGTGGTGCCCGCCTGAATCATCGCGAGGTCGCCGACACGCGTGCCCGCATTCTCTATTACCGAAGACGAGAATATCACGCCGGTGCCGATCTCGCAGTCGCCGGCTATCTTAGTGCCGTATCCGAACACATTCTTATCTCCCACCTTGGTGTCGTGGCTGATATGAACGCCCTCCATGAGGAAGTTGTCGTTGCCGATAACCGTGCGCCCTCCCTCGTGCGTGGCGCGGTTTACCACCACATTCTCACGGATGATATTATTGTCTCCGATGAAGAGTTCGGTGCGCTCACCGGTAAAGTCGAAGTCCTGGGGCAGCGCTCCGAGCACGGTTCCCTGGTGCACCTTGTTGTCATTGCCCATCCTCGTGCCGTTGAGAATACTCACGAACGGCATGATGATACAATTGTCACCGATCTCCACCTCGTCCTCAATATACACGAAAGGGAATATCCTGCAGCCGTCTCCTATCTTCGCCTTGGGAGAGACAACGGCCTTTTCACTGATTTGATTTGCCATGTTCCTTGAATTTCTATGTTGGATGAAGAATTATTTAGCACCGCCTCCGAGAGCCTGATAGAGGTTCACGACGGCCTGCATCTTATAGAAGTCGTCGGCCACCTGCGACAATTGAGCGTTGAGCAGGTTGCTCTCTGCGGTGATAATCTCCAGGTAATTGCTGTTAGACTTGTGCATGAGGGCATTCGTATCATCAACCACCATCTTCAAAGCTGCTATCTGCTTAGCCTCGGCGGCTGATTTCTCGGCCGAGGAATTATAGAGCACCAGGGCGTTGCTGACCTCCGATCCTGCGGAGAGAATGCTGTGCTGCCAGGTGTTATAGGCCTGCTGATACTGATCCTTGGCCACACGCAAGGCCGCCGTAAGCTGCCCGTTCATGAATATCGGCTGGGTGAGCGAGCCGACCGCGGAGAGCAGCCACTTGCCCGGATTCACCATGCCCGAGCCGTTGCTGAAGCCTCCCGTACCCGCAATGGTGATGTTCGGATAGAAAGCACTGCGGGCTCTTTCCACATCATAGAAGCATGCGGCAAGCGCCATCTCGTTCGCATGCACATCCGCACGATTGCGAAGCAACTGGATGCCGACGCCTGCAGAGAAGTTCTCCGGCAGGCTCTGATCGGCCAGCTTGCCGCGGGCGATGGTCTGGGCGGGCTCTCCGAGAAGCAGGCTCAGGGAGTTTTCAGCCTCACGAACCTGGCGTTTCAGGTCGGCCTTTCTCGCCTGTACCGAATAATAATTCGCCTCAGCGGAGCTCTCAGCGGGACGACGATAGCCCAGACGGCCGTCCTTCATCTTCTTCATTGTTTCCCAAGTGTCCTTCGTGAGGTTCTCCATGTCGCCGATGAGCTCCATCTGGCGGTCGAGCATCAGCAGCGAATAATAGAGATTGGCAACGCCTGAGATCAGCGAGGTCTTCACGCTCACCTGATAATCCTGCATCTGGATGAGCTTCATCTGGGCAGAACGCTTGGCCGCGGTGAGCCCTCCGAAGAGGGATACATTCCAGCTCGCGTTTACCGGGAGGGTGTAAGACTTGGTCGTGGCCTCGTTGAAACGCGTGATGGTTCCCTGCGGGGTGAAGACAAACTGGGGGATGAAGGCCAGCTTGGCAGCCTTCAGCTGTGCCTCGGCCATATCCACATTCAGGGCCGCATTCAGGAGATTCGGATTATTGTCCAGGGCTTTCTGGATGAGGGTCTGCAGCTGGGGGTCGGTAAACAGGCTTCTCCAAGGGATATTGGCAAAGCTCGCGGTATCCGTTGCGACGAGTGTATCGTTGAGCGAGACGCTGTCGCGAAACAGGCCGCTTGTGTTCACCGACGGACGGTCATACTTCCCGTAGAGGCTCTTGCAGCCTGTCAGAGACAGCACGGCAAGCGCACCTACTAATAGTTTTCCTATTTTCATATTATTCTTCATCATACTGGTTCTTATATGTTACAGCCTTCTTGGTATGTGCATACTGCTGCAGTTCGGCGGCAGCCTCGGGGTTCTCCTCGTCCTCAAATGTGAGCGGAGTGAACTTCTCCTGCAGCCACTGGAAGATCACGAAGAGTGCCGGAACCACGAAGATCTGTATCAGCGTGCCGATAAACATACCGCCCACGGCGGCCGCGCCCAGCGTCTGGTTGCCGTTCTTTCCCACTCCTGAGGCGAACATCAGGGGCAGAAGACCGATAACCATGGCAAGTAATGTCATCAGGATAGGACGCAGACGGGCTGCCGCGCCGAGGATGGCGGAATAGCGGATGGCCATACCCGTCTGGCGGCGCTCCAGCGCAAACTGCACTATCAGGATGGCATTCTTGGCCAGCAGACCTATCAGCATAATCAGCGAAATCTGCATGTAGATGTTGTTGGAGTGCCCGAAGAGCTGCGTAAAGATAAACGCTCCGGCCAGGCCAAACGGTATCGAGAGGATCACGGCGAGAGGCAGAAGATAGCTCTCATACTGTGCGCTCAGGATCAAATATACGAAGACGAAACACAGCACGAAGATAAGAGCCGTGGAATTGCTCGACTCCGCCTCCGAACGGGTCAGTCCCGAATATTCATAGCCATAGCCCTCCGGCAGATTGTCGGCCGCCACCTCTTCGCATGCCTTCAAGGCATCACCCGTGGAATAGTTACTGTTAGGGGTAATATTCAGGTTGATGGAGGTGAAGAGGTTGAATCGGTTGATGTTGGACGGGCCATAGACACGACGGAGCTTCACGAACTCCGATACGGGAGCCATCGACCCGTTGTTCAGGCGAACATAGATGTTACTCAACCCGTCAGGACGCATGCGGCTTGCGACTTCACCTTGAATCATGACGCGGAAGAGCTTGCCATAAGCGTTGAAATTCGACGAATAGAGACCTCCATAGTATCCCTGAAGCGTTCCGAGCACGGAAGCCGGCGTCGTGCCGGCCTGCATGCACCTCGCCACATCTACATCCACCATATACTGCGGGTAATTCGGATTATAGGAGGTCATCGCGTTCTGAATCTCAGGACGCTTGTTGAGCTCCTTCAGATAGTTCTGCGTAACCTCAAAGAACTTGTCCAAATTGCCGCCGGTCTTGTCCTGAAGCGTCATGGACACGCCGTTGTTGGCCGAGAAGCCGGGAATCATCGGCGGACCGAAAGCCAGTATCTGGGCATCCTTGATGGATGCGGTCTGCTTGTAAATCATGCCGAGCACCATGTTGGCCTCTTTCGGATTCACGAAGAGAGCGGCAAGGCCTTGGCCGGAAATGGCATCCCACAGCCTCCCGAAGATGTTCTTGGAGGCACGCTCCTCGAAGCTCTTGAGCTTGATGATGAAGGTCGCCTGGTCAGACCCTTGCCCCGCAATGAAGTTATAACCCACGATCTGTTCACGACGGGCAATAGCCGGATTGGAGGCCAGCATTCGGTCTACATGGTCGGCAATCTCCTGCGTGCGGGTCATGCTCGTGCCTGGCTTAGCGGAAATGGTAACAAACAGCGTGCCCGTATCTTCGTCCGGGACAAGCCCGGTGGATGTCGTAGCCATTGAAATAACCAGTGCCACGATGCCTATTGCCACGATGGCGCCGGCAAGGATGCGATGGTTTATCAGACGCTCCACACCTTTCTTATATTTATTCGTCGTCTTTTCGAAGACACGATTGAAGCCTGCATGGAAGCGGGTGATAAAGGTCGACTTCCGTCCTTCTTCCCGTTCCTCGTCCTTGGGCTTTAAGAAAATGGCGCACAAAGCCGGCGAAAGGGTCAGCGCATTGATGGCTGAAATGACGATAGACACGGCCATCGTTACGCCGAACTCGCGATAGAATGTACCGGAAGTGCCGCCGATGAAAGACACCGGGATAAACACCGCCGACATCACAAGCGTTATGGAGATGATGGCACCCGATATCTCGTTCATCGCATCGATGGCTGCCGTGAGCGCGCTCTCATATCCCTGGTCGAGCTTTGCATGTACGGCCTCGACCACCACGATGGCGTCATCGACCACAATCGCGATTGCAAGCAACAATGCCGACAGCGTCAGCAGGTTGATGGAGAAGCCGAAGATCCACAGGAAGAGGAAAGTTCCGACCAAGGCCACCGGCACGGCAATCATCGGAATCAATGTCGAGCGGAAGTCCTGCAAGAAGATATACACCACGAAGAATACCAGCACCAAGGTGATAATCAGGGTGCGCACCACCTCTTCGATAGAAGCGAAGAGGAATTCGGTAACATCCTGCTCGATACTATATTTCATTCCTGTGGGCATAACCTTCTGAGCCTCCTCCAAGGTAGACTTCACATCGGTGGCAATCTGCGTGGCATTAGACCCCGCAATCTGCTGTACCATACCCATAACGGCCGGCCGGCCGTTGTTCTTCAGGTCCACGACATAAGTCAGCGAGCCAAGTTCCACCTTTGCCACATCCTTCAGATAGAGGGTTTCACCGGTCGTCTTGCTGGTCAGGATGATATCCTCATACTCGGGAACCGTGCTCAGACGCCCCTTGTAACGCAAGGTATACTCGTATGTCATATCGCTCTGCTCGCCGAGGGAACCCGGCGCAGCCTCGATGTTCTGCGTTGCCAGCGCGGCCGTTATATCAGTAGGAATGAGGCCGTGCTGCTTCATCTTCTCCGGCTGGAGCCAGATGCGCATGGAGTAATTGGCGGTGGAAGGACTCATGACATCCCCCACACCGTTGATACGCTTGATGGCCGGGACGATGTTGATGTTGTTATAGTTGGTCAGGAACCGGGTATCGTAGCGGCCGTCATCCGTGGTCAAGGAGTAGATGACCACATTGGAAGTCTGGCGCTTCATCACAGTTACGCCCACCTGATTAACCTCCGAAGGCAGCAGGGCCTGAGCCTGCGACACGCGGTTCTGCACATTCACGGCCGCCATATTCGGGTCGGAGCCCTGCTTGAAATAGACCGTAATCATGGCCATACCAGAGTTTGTAGCGGTGGAAGTCATGTAGGTCATGTTCTCCACGCCGTTGATACTCTCCTCCAACGGGGTTACCACGGAGTTCATCACCGTCTTGGCATCCGCTCCCTGATAGAAAGTCTGCACCGAAATGGTGGGAGGCGCGATATCGGGATACTGCTCGATAGGCAGTGATATCAGTCCGATTGTGCCCAGCAGGACGAAGAACACGGAGATCACCGTCGACAGTACCGGACGCTTTATGAATCTTGAAAATGTCATATTTCTTATGTTATATAATGTCTATGCCTGTTGCCACACGGGCTACTCACTAAGCTTTACCTGCCCATGGCCTTGGTAAAGTCGCCGGCATTGTCCTGAGCCTGACCGAGCTTCTCGGCCTCCTCTATCTTCTTCTGATACTGTTCCTCGGTGATCGGCTTGATTTCCATGCCGTCGGAAAGCTTCGTGATACCCTTGGTAACGATGCGGTCGCCCACGCTCAAGCCACTGGCAACGATGTAGTTCTTGCCGTCGTTCTGAGCGTTCACCTTGATTTCGGTATACTTCACCTTATTGTCTTTGCCGACAAGATAGACAAACACCTTGTCCTGAACCTCCGAGGTGGCCTCCTGAGGGATGACGATGGCGCTGCTCCTGACATTCGGCACGATAATCCGACCGGCACCGCCGCTCTTCAAGAGCTTCTCAGGATTGGCAAAATGGGCAATGACGGAGTAAGCGCCCGTCGCCGCGTCGATGACGCCGCTTATCTTTACCACCTTCCCCGGATGGCCGTAGACCGTTCCGTCGGCCAGCTGGAGCTTGACGGCAGGCATGGCACTGATGGCCGCGGCCGAGCTTCCCGAGGCCCGGGTCATCTCCAGAATCTCTCCTTCACTCATCGAGAAGAACACCTCCATGGTAGAAATATTGGAGACGGTGGTCAGCACATTGGAAGCACTCACCAATGTTCCCACCTTATAGGGAAGGCTCCCCACGACCCCGGCGGCAGGGCTCTTGACGGTGCACCAGCCCAAGGTCTCACGGGCAGAAGCCAAGGCTGCCTGGGCCTGAGCCACCGATGCCTGAGCCGTGGCATAGCTGTTCTTCGCCGTGGAAAGCTCATATTCTCCGATTATCTTCTGCTCGTAGAGCGACTGATTGTTCTCATAGGTCAGCTTGGCCGTGTTGGCCTGTGCCCGGGCTGTATTCAAAGCGGCCTGAGTCTGGCGCACGGCAGCCTGATAAGTCTCGCTGTCGATGGTGAACATCACCTGCCCCGCGCCGACGGTCTGCCCCTCGTGCACATAGACTTTCGTGATAAATCCCGACACCTTCGGGCGCACCTCTACATCCTGGATACCCCGGATGGTTGCCGGATAAGTGATCTGCGTAGCAGCACTCTGCGAGCCGATGGTTCGCACGGCAAACTCATTGTCGCCAAAATTAGGAGCTCCGCTGCCACCACTACACGAGGTGATGAACTGTCTCTTATACACATCTGACGCTGCCGACGACTAGTCGAGTGTA
>CAUULA010000070.1:0-14140 GCA_963545855.1 uncultured Prevotella sp. | reverse complement strand
AATACGAGATGACGTCGAGTATCGTGGGCTCGGAGATGTGTATAAGAGACAGCTAAAAATATAAACACTCATGAGATTTACCCTTTCAAGTACTGCATTGAGCAACCGCTTACAAACTCTCTCGAGAGTCATCAGCAGCAAGAATGCACTTCCAATTCTGGATTGTTTCCTTTTTGAGGTACGCAACAACCAGCTTTCCATCACAGCTTCTGATAGCGAGAATGTAATGCAGACCACTCTTCCGCTTGACGAGTGTGACGGCAATGGAAGTTTTGCTGTACCTAATCGTACGATCCTTGATGCAGTGAAAGAATTAGCCGAACAGCCGCTTGTGTTTGATGTGGATACAAATAACCTTACAATTAAGGTGGTTTATCAGAATGGGCTTTACAATTTTACGGCACAGAACGCAGCAGAATATCCTCGTTTTCAGTCGATTCCCGATGGTGCCACTGTTGTTACCATTGGTTCTTCCGTGCTTAATGACAATATCAACCGCTCTATCTTTGCGACAGCTCAGGATGAGCTCCGTCCGGTAATGAACGGTATTTATTTCGATCTTACGGCAGAATCTTTGGCAATAGTGGCAAGCGACGGGCATAAGCTCGTTCGTAATAAGAACTTTACCATCAAGAGCGATGCGCCTGCTTCATTCATTCTTCCCAAGAAACCGGCACAGCTCCTGAAGAGTGTCTTGACCAAGGATGGTGGTGATGTGGTCATTAAGTTTGATGATCGTAATGCGGAGATTCATTTTGCGGGCGGCACTTTGAGTTGCAGGCTTATTGAAGGAAGATACCCCAATTATAACTCTGTAATTCCGCAGGGTAACCCCAATCAGGTAACAATAGACCGCAAGGCACTCCTTGGTGCGCTTCGTCGTGTATTGCCATTTGCAAGTGAGAGTAGTCAGCTTATTCGCTTCCACCTTGAGATTGGCAAGCTGGAGCTTTCTTCTGAAGACATTGATTTCGCAACAAGCGCAAAGGAAAGCATTACCTGTGATTATACAGGCCAGCCCATGAGCATAGGTTTTAAGGGCAGTTCACTCACAGAAATCCTGACAAACCTTGAGAGTGATGAGGTTATTATACAATTGGCGGATCCTTCTCGTGCAGGTATTATTCTTCCTTCGGTGCAACCGGAAAATGAAGATGTGCTAATGCTCATCATGCCAATGCTGCTGAACGATTAAAATCAGAAGCTCAAATATGAAATTAAATCTTAAAAAGCCCCTCATCGTCTTCGATCTGGAGACGACGGGGCTTGATATAGTTAATGACCGCATAATTCAGTTGTCATATATCAAAGTCTATCCGGATGGTAAGGAAGAGCGCGAGAGCCTGTTTTTTAATCCGGAGAGACCGATTCCGGCAATGGTTTCAGACCTTACGGGTATCACGGATGAAACTGTCAAAGATGCCCCCACATTCAAGGAGAATTCTTCATATTTAAATGAGAAGTTTAAAGATTGCGACTTTGCGGGTTATAATTCCAACCATTTCGATATTCCCATGCTTGCAGAAGAGTTTTTCAAGTCAGGCATAAATTTTGAGTTTTCCAAGTGTCGTCTCATCGATGTGCAGACTATTTTTCATAAAATGGAGCGTCGAAATCTTGCAGCTGCCTATAAGTTTTATTGTGGACGGAAGATGGAAGATGATTTTGAGGCACATCGTGCAGATCAGGATGCTGAAGCTACCTATCGTGTTCTTCAAGGCGAATTGGACAAGTATGATCCGGCAATAGCAGAAGAACCAGACCGTGCCCTTCCCAATGACATGGATGTCTTGGCAGAATTTTCGCGACTTAACGATAATGTAGATTTTGCTGGGAGAATAGTCTGGCAGGATATGAAAGGAAAGGATGGTAATGCACTTCTAGATAATGAGGGCAAGCCCCGTAAGCAGGAAGTGTTCAATTTTGGTAAATATAAAGGATGGGTGGTAAGTGATGTCTTGCATCGCGATCCCGGATACTATAGTTGGATGTTGGCTTCAGAATTCACGGCAGATACTAAGCAGGTGCTTACCCGTATCCGACTTCGTGAATTTAATAAGAAATAGAATTGATTTATTATCGACATTGAGAGGGATAATATATTGATGGGTACTATAAAAAGAGTCTTTCTCTGTATGCTATGTTTTCTGGGTGTTACGATGTTTTGTAACGCCCAGGAGCTCAATGCCAGGATTACAATTAATTACTCCCAGGTTCAAGGGACAGACAAAAGTGTCTTTGAAAAACTCAAACAGACTCTTGAATCGTTCATTAATGAACGGCAGTGGACTAACCTTCAGTTCCAGAAGAATGAGCGTATCAACTGCAACTTTAATATTACAGTAACAAAATATGACCCATCCTCAAATCTTTTTACATGTAAGGCGCTTATCCAGGCGAATCGTCCCGTGTATAATTCTGCATACACCTCTACGCTATATAATAACCAGGATAATGATTTTAATTTTGAGTTTGGACAGTTTGACCAAATAAATTTTAATGAGGAGAACATAGACAACCAGCTTACTGCGCTTTTTGCATATTATGCTTATTTAATCATAGGTATCGATCTGGACAGTTTTTCCCCTTTAGGCGGTGAGGATGTTCTACGGCGATGTATGAATCTCGCCAATAATGCACAAGGACTCAATTTCACAGGATGGAAATCGTTTGATAACGACAGGAATCGTTATGCAATCATCAGCGATTACCTCGATGCCGCAATGCGGTCTTTCCGCCAGTTGCAATACGATTATTACCGTATGGGGCTTGATGAAATGGCCAACAATGCTGAGCGGGGAAGAACAAATATTTCTACCGCCCTGGAACTTCTCAAAAAAGCCCATGAAGATCGTCCCATGAGTACGCTGCCGCAGATATGGACAGATTATAAGCGAGATGAACTCGCCGATATCTATAAAGGGAAGGGCACTCAAAAGGAAAAAGAGGCTGTATATGACATTCTCTTTGGTATTAATGCCAGTCAGAATACTGCTTGGAACAAGATAAAGGAATAGCTATGCTTCGACGATTATATATTCGAAACTTTACGCTTATAGACGAACTGGATATTACTTTCAATACGGGCTTCTCGGTAATTACCGGTGAAACCGGAGCTGGGAAAAGTATAATTCTGGGAGCCATCAGTCTTTTGCTGGGCAGCCGTGCAGATGTCAATCAAATAAAGATGGGGGCTGATAAATGTATCATCGAAGCTCATTTTGACCTTTCACAATACGACTTGCAATCTTTATTCGACGAGAATGACATCGATTATGATGCTCATGACTGTATTATTCGCAGAGAAGTAAATTCTAACGGGAAGAGTCGCGCCTTTGTGAATGATATCCCTGTAAGTCTCAATATTCTAAGGGAACTGGGAGAAAATCTTGTTGATATTCATTCTCAACACCAGAATCTTTTACTTCAGAAGGAAGATTTCCAATTGGGCGTGCTTGATGCCATTGCAGCTGATAAAAAACTCAAAGATGAATATCTGTTGTCGTTCAAGGCATATAAGAAAGTCGAAAAACAGCTTCAGCAACTCCGCGAGGAAATAGAAAGAACTAAAGAAAACGAGGATTTTCTGCGTTTTCAAGTGAATGAGATAGAACAGGCTCATCTCGAAGAGGGTATGCAGGAGGAGTTAGAGCAAGAGAGCGAGACTATGGCCCATGCCGAGGAAATCAAGTCGGGACTTTATTTTGCTGATAATCTTTTAAACAGAGATGAAATCGGACTTGTTCAACAGCTCAAACAGGCTTTACAATCTCTTCAATCTATAGAAAAGGTTTACCCTAAAGTTAGAGGACTTTGCGACCGTATCAATTCAACTTATATAGAGTTAAAAGATATTTCTGAAGGAATTGGTGGCAGTATAGACGATATAGACTTTGATCCCATCAGGCAAGAAGAGATAAACGATAAGCTTGACACCTTGTATTCGCTCCAGCAGAAATTCCATGTCAGTACGGTAAAAGAACTCTTGGACACCCTTGAGGACTTTAAGCAACAGTTACATAATATTGAATATGGAGAAGAAGAGTTATCAGTACTTGAAAAGGAAAGAGACCGTCTTGTGTCTTACGCAGAGGGTCTGGCCGCTCGGCTTACCATTTCAAGGAAGAAGGCTGCAATGCAGGTGGAACGGGATATGCAGAATCACCTCATACCGTTAGGTATGCCCAATATCCGCTTCAAGGTGGAGCTTTTAGGGAAACCCCTTTCAGAAGATGGTGCCGACAGAGTGCTGTTTCTTTTCAGTGCCAATAAGAGTACAGCGTTACAGCCGGTAGCCAAGATCGCCTCTGGGGGCGAGATTTCTCGTGTTATGTTGTCCTTAAAGGCAATGATTAGTAATGCCGTGAAATTGCCTACGCTTATCTTTGACGAAATTGATACAGGTGTAAGTGGTCGGGTGGCAGAACAGATGGCACAGATCATGTACGAAATGGGAGAAAGCGGACGGCAAGTTATCAGCATCACCCATCTTCCCCAGATTGCAGCTATGGGCACCACGCACTACTGTGTCACCAAGCGGGAGGTAGAACAGGGAACAACAAGTCATATGGTGTCCCTTTCCCAAGAAGAGCGCATTCTGGAAATTGCCCAGATGTTAAGCGGAAACGATATATCGGACGCCGCAATTGAAAATGCAAAATCATTATTGAGAATTAGAATATGAAAAGATTTTTTTATATAGCAATTGCACTCATGTTGACACTTGACTGTAGTGCACAAATAGAGCGTGCGGCCCGCTCGGTATTTACGCTTACGACATTTAATAAAGATGGATCCATTCTCGCTTCTTCGCATGGCGTTTTTGTGGGTACTGATGGTGAGGCTATTGCAACATGGGCTCCTTTTGTGGGGGCCGATCATGCAACCGTAGTGGATGCTGGAGGCAATGAAATGCAAGTAACTTCCATTATTGGTGCTAATGAAATTTATGACGTTTGCAAGTTCCGTGTCAAGGGTAACACAAAGGCTGCACCTCTTGCCAAAGTCCCTTCAGCAAGAGGTGAAAAGGTTTGGGTTATGGGCTATTCGTTACGGAAACCCCAGATTGACCAGCGGAATGTGCAGAGTACCGAGAAGTTCATGGATAAATATACCTATTATATATTCTCTTCCACAGCTCCGGAGAATAGTGCATCATGTCCTTTCGTCAATTCCAAAGGCGAAGTGATAGGATTGTTACAGCATAGCAAGTCTGGTGATCAGGTTTTTGCGACCGATGCTAATTACATCAACGATTTCTATGTGAAAAATGGTCTTGCTATTAATGAGCCTGTGTTCCGTCAGACGAGTATCCCGGTAGAGTTTCCCCAGAATCAGGACCAGGCTGCTGTGATGTTGACTTTGGCACAAAATCAGAGCGACTCCGTGAAGTTGCTTAAGTATATTGATGCCTATATACAACATTTCCCAACTGCGATTGAAGGCTACACGGCAAAGGCAGAAAAACAATTCCGGGCAAATGATTTTGTGGGAGCCACATCTACGATGGAGACCGCATTGAATATGGCTAGCAAGAAAGACGATGCTCATTCGGCATATGCCAGACTTATCTATCAGAAAGAACTCTTCAAGAGAGAACTGCCTTTTGAAGCATGGAATCTGGCTAAAGCTATGAATGAAGCAGAGGCCGCTTATAAGATTAATCCTCTTCCTTTCTATCGGCATCAGCAGGCACAGATTGTTTTCTATAGGCAAGACTACCAGAGAGCTTATGACATGCTCATGGAACTGACGAAGACCAACCTGCGTAATGGTGAACTCTTTTACGAGGCCGCGCAATGTAAAACGCAGATGAAGGCACCTCGTACAGAGGTAATGGCACTCCTTGACAGTGCCATTGCAGCCTCACCACAGCCCCTGAATGCTGTCGGGGCTCCTTATGTCTTGGCTCGTGGCTCTGAATACTTCAATGCAGGGGAGTTCCGTAAAGCCGTAGCTGATTTTAACCAATACGATTCCTTGATGCAGGGGCGTCCAATCAGTAGTGAATTTTATTATACCCGCGAGAAAGCAGAGTTGCAGATTCGCCAGTATCAGCAGGCTTTGAACGATATCAACCGTGCGATCCTGCTCACCCGCGATAGCCCCACACTCTGGGCGGAGAAGGCTTCGCTTCACTTGCGCTTTAACCAATTGGAAGATGCGATCAAGAGTGCTACGGTCTGTACTCAGCTGGAGCCGGATTATGCCGATGGTTATATTTTGTTGGGAGTTGCCCAGATGGCTAAGAAGAACAAAGCAGAAGGTGAGAAGGCTTTGCTAAAAGCGAAAGAACTTGGCGATCTGCGTGCGGATGAATATTTGAAGAAATACAAGTAAAAATTTGGTATTATCACACAAATTGTTTACTTTTGCACACGATTTTTATGGTTCCGTAGCTCAGTTGGATTAGAGCAACAGCCTTCTAAGCTGTGGGTCTTGGGTTCGAATCCCAACGGAATCACTTTGATAGCCAGTCATTATATGCGATACTTGGTATAAAGTGCCCAATCCCTAAGCAGGCGGTAGGTAAACTTTATAATCCTATATTAAAGGCGAAATGTACTTCTGCATTACCTAATAATTGGTTTATTTTATTACTTACCCACGGAGCAATAGATACGGCCATTGTTTGCAATTCGGTTGTGCGGTAGCATAGCCTTACATGAGGGACGATTAAAATGAAACGAACGCCGTCAGTGCCGCCCAATATTCTTGATGCTTGTCAGGAGCTACATTAATCATCGGGGCCGTGGAGGGGAAGCCTATGTCTCCGTTATAGGATACATCAGCTTTCCGGTTGCCATTGGCTATGTATAACTTGGTATTCAGACCAACAGCCATCTTCTTTATCTGGTGCTGCCATGTGATACTTGCCGTCACTTTGTCAAGTGCGGCACAGTGGAAAGCATAGGGGGCAAAGGCATGCTGGAAGTCAAGATGAGCAATCTGTTGGTTCTGAAAAGAAACATTGTAGTCATTGTTGCTTACGCTCTGACGGGCATATAGTATGCTCAGGGATATGTCATCCCGATTTCCCTGCCAGTCCACTCCGACCTTGATGTGAGGTGTTATGGTACTAACCTTGATATAGTAACTACCCGCCTTGTATTTCTCCTCATAATTTTCAGTTGCTGCACCTCCTTGCAGGCTAAGTTGAACATGGCTAATCTGTTTGGAAGCTTTCAGTGCGGCAGAAAACCGGCTGGTATTGCGAATGTAGTTCTGGCGGGTGTCAATGGTACGGAAGTCATAAATGTTATTTTCCTTGTCGATAAGGTATTCTTCAATAATGTTCTCATAGCCTTTACGCAACATGATGTCGCCCATGGCAGCCAGTTCGAATTGCCAGTCGTTCTGAGGGTTGTATGTCAGACGAAGCAGCGGTGAAAACTGATGACTGCGCGACTCGTAGAGGTTATAGATGTCGCTCTCTTCTGTCTTCATGTGGTTGAAGGAATAGCCGAGCGACGCATGTATACATAAGGGTTGGCTCCGCAGTGTCCAGTATTGCAAGCGTGCATTGAACTCGTCGATGTAATACATGCGTGATTTTCCGAAAGAGACTGCGCTCTGGCGCGTGTCATAAAGACCGAAGCCGTAGCAGACGAAAAAGCGGTCTTGCTGCCCCGGGCGCCAATAGCGTAGTTGCATGTGCTGCTTGTTGCGTCCATATCCAATATCGAGCAACAGCAGATTGCGCCCAATCTGCCAAGCCACACCAGTGTTGAAGCGTAACCATGTCGTGTTATTCAAGGAGCGCGGATCCGTCAGCCGATAAGCTTGCTCACCATAAAAGGAGGCTTTTACGCCAAAAGTCCATTCTTTGAGTGTAAATGCATAGTTACCCTCTACAAAATAAGTATCGAACTTGAAGTCTCCACCGCAGGAATCGGTTGAAATATAAGGTAAATACAGCTCTGGCAGCCGCATAGCACTCCAACCAATGTTACGGTGCTTACCTTGAGCGTATTGGATGCTACCCGACAGGGTGCCACTACGGGGCATAGTGTATTCGCCGTAAGCCCCTACACGGTAGTCTGTGTAACCCGTACCCTCATAGGGGATGAAGTCGCCCTTGCTATCAGCACCTGCTAATCCAGCGTAAACGATGGCTGAATGTTTGTACAAGGTGGTATCGTTCTGTTTGTGCCATTGAGTAAAGGTAGGATTTGCATGGATTGCCCTATCGCTGGATAGCGTGAAATCGGAATTGATGGCATGGTAGCGGTCTTCGGCTGGAGACATACTATAGTTCACACGATTGAGCAATCTTTGGGAATAAAGTTGATTGCAAACGATCAAGACAGAGGCGAGGAGGTATATTCGTATGTTGTGTATCATAAATTGAAATTAAAGTATAGTTCCAGTCCGAAATAAGGGTCGTGCCACTCGCGCTGAGTAATCTTATTACCCGAGAGATACTTGGGGCTAATATCAAGCAGACCATTGACGAAGAACGATAACTTGGTACCTTTTTTGAACTCTTTGGTGGCCTTAATATTCCAGAGAAGGGATATGGGCTTTTCATTACGGGCATACTTTACGGGCAGGACCGTGCGCCGAAAATAGCGGAATATGCCGTCGTCAGCAGCGATTTGTGCACGAACCAACTCATCTACTGGCAGGCGGTTTCCCTGCATATCGATATATTCTGTGGGGATATAGTCATGGTTATCTTTATACTGCGAAGTGTTGAGCCATACAACTTGAAAGAAATTCGTTAGAAACAATTTGAACCTTGGAATATGCGTGTTCAGCCAAATATTGGAGTTCAGACGGCGATACTGGTATCTGGCACCATTGTTGTAGATGCAAACATAAGGATACTCCTTATCACCAATCTTCACGGCAGGATAATAGTAGAGCGGGAGCGACGAGGCGTAGTCGGTCTGATAGTAGGCGCCGTTAATCTCCATTGTCGTGAGCAGCGGCTTGATTTTTGGCAGTATCAGTCGGTATTCTATACCCCGTTTAATAACCTTGCTGGAGTTCTTGACCTGTTGCGATGTAGTGAAAATACTGTATTGTTCTTGTATATAATCGCTTTTCTGAGGTGTACGTCCTTCAATACTCACTCCGGGCTTCAATTTGGTGTAAAGATCGTAGGTCAGAGGATAGTACTCTGTAAAGTACTCAAAGCCAGCATTTGACTTTTCGTAGAAGGCTGTTAGTGAGAGGCTGAAGCCATGAAAGTCAATGTCCCATCCGGCCTCCATCTTGCGATTCTTATTAACATGCAGGTCTTGGTTGGCCATGTCGTAGATATTGGTATATGTGATGAGGTGGCGGTACTTAGGATCGACGGTATAAGCGTTAAGCATGTAGAAATCCTTGTAGAGTTTCTCGGGATAGAGATAGTCAAGTGTAGGCGCCTTGCTCTCCTCGCCATAGCCCACGCGGAAGTTGTTCTTAAGCTTTTTACCTGTAGTGTACGAGAAGTTCAGACGCGGGTCTGTCAATACATAGCCATGCAGATAGTAATCATCAGGTAGGTTCATCAGCATAGAAGCACGACCTCCGATAGAGAGTTGTAGGATATTTCTAGTATTATCATCGTAAATAAAGTCGACTTGAGCATAAACAGCGCCATTTCCCAAGGCAGGAATAGCCCAGTTAGGTCTCGGACGCATATACGAGTTATCGTAGGGGTACGGCGGACGGGTCTCATCCTCGATTACGGCGCCTGCCCCGTGGTTCTTTATATTGGTATACTCTGTACCGTATTGCAGGTTGAGCATCGTGTTCTTCAGCAGCTGAATACGTGATATGGCATTTAGCTGGGCATAGATGTTTACAGGCTGGTTATCGATATAGAAGTCGCTGTAGTATTTGCGTGGCAGGTAAATGCCTTCGTGCTCACCCTCCTCGTATGCCAATGGCATGTTCATCGGGCCTGAACCTGATATGACCATGCGGTGGCGGCTTATTTTGTCTCGAGTATAGTCGGCAGACATTACCAGTTCCAGTTGATCCAGCCATGTTTTGCCGAGTGTCAGAGCTCCCTTCATCATCAGGGTCGTGCGACTGTAGTCAGCCTTATATGTCTCGTCATACTCGTAGGTCAGTTCGTCTTTTTTCATCTTGCTGATGGTAATAGTCTGGCTCAGTCGCCCGTCGAGGTCGAGACAGTAGTTGCCCAGTCTTACCTTATTATTATAATAAAGCTGTCCCGTCAAGCGTGAGAACTTATCCATTTCCTCGCGGATATCATCGATGGAGTGCAAGTAGTCAAAACCTGCGTGTAGTGTACCTGTTTTCTCTCCAAGCCGCCAACCTTTTCCTGCATAGATGAGCTTATTCTTCAGATCGGTCTTCATGCGAACGCGCAGTGGGGTTACACCATGCTTCGACGAGATGCTTATCATACCACTCGAAAGGTTACCGTAGCGGGAAGAAGAGATACCGCGCGTAAACTCTACACTCTGGATATGATCGGTGGAAATCATTCGCATGTCGCTTCCCTGGTTGATGCCCGTGCGACTGCGCACCTCTCTGTCATAGCTGCTACCACCCTCGGTGATACCAACCAGCTGAGAACGGATACCATCATTTGTAACAGGGGCGCCATCGGTGATGATTCCTACTCCCAGCGAAGTGTTGGCATCGGTGCCTACTTGACGGTTGCTGATTTGTGAAAATTGCGTCAGGTTGTTTTCTTTATACACACTGCCTGGCAATAGTAGCATCACATCAGCCAGCGAGGTAGGCTGGATGTACTCCAGGGCGGCTTCGTCGATAACAACTTTCCCCTTGCGGCTTTTCTTTGCCATTACTTCAAACTCTGGCAAAGTAAAACTGCTACTCTTTAGTTGAAGCACCAGACAGGCATCCTTCGTGGCTGTGAATTGGAAATTCAACTTGGCATAGCCTAAGCACTCTGCCTCGATGGTATGTTTGCCAACTGGAACATTATGGAGTTCAAAGAGTCCGTTGATGTCGCATAGGGTACGAAGCTCTTGGTTCTGGATACTGACGATGGCGAAGCTTGCAGCCTCGCCATCGTGGTCGGTTATAATCTTTCCCTTTACTGTACAGGTTTGCCCCACGACAGCAGGTGTTATGCATAGCAGGAAAAATATCAAAAAGAGAATTTTCTTTTTCAATGTGTTCATTTATTGTTTTCCGCTATCGTCCTACTTTTTTCTCCAGCCAATGGGGAATGCGTTTTGGACGAGGCCGGCTTTCTTTCTTTCGTTCACATCCTGCATGTCTTCACTACTGTTGTTGGTATCCTTATAGAAGATCTTGTTGCCAACCTTAATTTCCTTGCGGACGCAAAGTTCCTGACGATGGCATCCGTTGACGAGGAACTTGCCGCGGTCTACGGTCTCCGGAACCACGCGGGTCTTCACATCCTGCGGCACATCGCTGGTCTGAATGCCGTCAATGATTTTTTCTGTCTCAATGGCGAGGATATGAATATCAATGTCTCCTTCTGGAGTGGTCTCAGTAGCCTTAACATGAGTCTTCGACAGCGTGGTGTGGCTCTTGACGAAGGCGTCGATGGTAGACTGCAAACCATTTTCCAGACGGAACATCACCGGCGACACATAGCCGCGGGGATGGAGAAAGAATCCGTAGGAATCCCCGTTCTCCGTGAGGAGCACATTGGGAACACTGGGATTGTCCACATCCTTGGAATCGGGACCATAATATACCTCGAAGTCGGCACCGCTCAAGTCCACGGCGTGGTCGTAGGCAATCTTTCCGTTCACCACTTCAGAATGGTTGATAGCGGTGAAAGCAATCACCAGTTTCTCACCAGGCTGTACGGAATGCTCCTTACCACTACCAGGAATTGTTATGAATCCGCCAATGGGCACTTGATTGGGATAGTAACTGTCGTACCACAGTTGCTTGTTCTGCCAAGAGAGGTGCATTGTCACACCGACGCTCACGCCGTCGGCATAAAGTATATCCTCTGTTGGGTTGAACAGCACGATGTACTGGTCGGGATGCATCATACGACCCGAGTTGGTCTCACCATTGAAGAACACCTCACTAAAGATAAAGTCCTTGCCAAGAGCGCTGGCTGGAAGCGAGTTCACAAAACCGTCAATAGTCTGTCCTGAAGTGTTTACATTAATATTCTCCATACGCAGAGAGACAACCACCTGTTCACCTTGGGTGTTTGTGATGTTCTTCTCTATGGATATATTATAGACACCCATTGGCAGAGAGGCAAGTGTCCTTCCGTTTGCATCGAGCGGGAACTGGGTCGTGTTCTGGCTGCGTACTTCTGTGAACTTGACGGGTGTGCCAGCCAAAGTTGCAACATCTAGTGTTCCTGCAACCTTGGGAATGGCATTGAATGTTACTTCTATTTTCTTCTCGGCTTCGTCTTCAGAGCAGGAGACGAGCAGCAATGGGCAAATGAGTACTGCCAATGCAAATTTTAATAATCGCATCATACTGTGTCAAATTATAAAAAGTTTATTTAGATTCTTTGTCGTGTACGCAACCTTCTGCTCCACACTTATGTTCAGCGGCTTGCTGTTTCCCCTTCTTGTCGCATTTATGTTCACCGTCCTTGCAACCTTCCTTTTTGTCACATTGTCTGGCTATTTTGGTTTCAAACTTGGCGTCGGCCAGCGCTTTTTGCAGTGCCTCTATGTTGGTTTTTGCTGCATCGTAGCTTACACAGACAGTCTTACATTCAAGATTGACCTTCACTTCGCTGACGGCCTTGTTGGCTTTAAGAGCTTTCTCTACGCGATCTGCACAGTTCTGGCAGTGCATGTTGCTTACTTTAAATTTCACATTATCTGCCAGTATGTTCATGGCGAACAAGGTGGCAAACACTATCATTACAATCTTTTTCATTTTATTATTATTTTGTTGAGTTGTTAATTCGGAGACAAAGATACTGCCATCCCTTAGAATATGCAATACCTAAAAATTAGGTTTTTTCTCTTCCATGATGTTAGTGTATAATGCTTTCTTGCGATGTATTTATGTCTGGATGAGGGCGGTATTGCCAAGGAGTCTTTTCAGGAGAATAGACAGTCATTCTCTCTGTCATGGCCCACAATTCAGAGATATAAAGGGAATTCCTTATGAATCAATATCTTACTATGTTTTCGATCGTGGTTACAATGCTTTCAGAGAACTCTATAAGATACATTTGCATGAGCCGTTCCTTGTGGTTTGTATTAAGGAAAAACCTATACAAGAAGTATTCGGAAAGGTTTCGTATAGTGAGATTCTACAATGAAAAGTATATTTGTGAGCAACATTATCTTACATTACTTGAAAGCTAATCTCTATAGGGATCGTGGGCAAATAGAACTATTTTTCAAGTGGCTGCTCTTTCCAATTGGAAATGTAGAATCTCGCTGATGTTTAGCTCTATGAAAAACATCATGGGGGTTGCCTTGCGCCTGGAAGTATGCCCCAAAAAGAGCTCTGGCGGAAGACTTAAGCAATGCAGAAAGGAGGGGAGTATTCGTCTAATATGCCCCCGAAAAGTTGGACATTAAATTAAAAGTTAATTATCAATCTCTATAGTAGTGAGCTCGGCATGTAGCTGGGCTCCTCCCTTTTAATCTCTGTTTGATTCTTTTATTGTTATACCACCAGATGTACTTCTTAAGTTCTCTTTCAAACTCTTCTATTGACTCAAAGAGATTTACATAAAGCAGCTCATTCTTTATCAAGCCAAAGAAGTTCTCCATCATGGCGTTGTCCAGGCAGTTTCTTTTCCTCGACATACTTTGGATTATTCCATAGGCTTTGAGCATCTTCTGGTATATCATGTGCTGATAGTGCCATCCTTGATTAGAGTAGTGCATCACCAGTCCTTCGATATCCCTATCCTTATTGTTCTTGGGAGAAGAGGATCATAGAGAACAAGAACGGGCTTGTCAGGCAGTACATTCCCAAAAGGACGGACTTCAGGGTATTCCAAGGGGGTACATTAAGCAAATTGTAGAAAAACAGAACGACAAGCCCAGAAAGAAAAATGGATTTTCAAAGCCGACAGACATGATTGACGACTGAATTGCCTAACTTTGCACTTGCTTATGGAATCTGCCTCTTTCTCAGATTCTCTTAAAAAATGTAAATTGCTGCAGCTAACTCATTTGTCAAACAAAATATGTTAAGTATAACATATTGAGTTTAAAATGATCTAAATTCA
>CAUULA010000069.1:0-14198 GCA_963545855.1 uncultured Prevotella sp. | reverse complement strand
TGACCGGCCTCAGTATAGCCTCTATCCAGAAATATATGGTAAAAGCTTTAAAAGTGATACGCGAAGAAAGAAAGCGAAGGAGGTAACGAAATTCTGCATATAAACGTTATATTTTTATAGAATAGGAAAATAAAAGCAATCATGATAGAAGACATACTGGATATGATGAAACAAGATGCAGTTATCTCGGAAGAACAGCTGCAGATGGCAAGTAAAAATCCAGAGGTGAAGGAATCCTGCCGCGATATCTTGTATGCACGCAGGATTCACCGGAAGAAAAATATGCTTGATGTAGAAGCCCAACTCGCCGCTTTCAAGAAACGCCATCAATCATGCAAGAAGTACCGTTTGCGTATTATAACTATCATCACCGGAGCTGCCGCTGCAGTTATTGGCACCATTCTTCTATTATCTCATCTGAATCGCCTCAATACAAATCAGTTGATTTGGACAGACGACACCAAAGAGAATGCACCTGTTTTAATAGTAGCAAACGGGCAAGAAGTACCTATCCGAATTGTCCACAAAAAACAACTTGCAGATCCAGAGGTTCTGATTACTCCAGATGCCAATATCGAAATCAGAGACACACTTGTGCTCAATGTCCCTAATGGACGGACTTACCAAATAGAGCTGCCAGATGGCAGTAGAGTCTATTTGCATCCTGGAAGCCGACTTGTCTATCCCTCTTGCTTCTATGGTGAGACAAGAGAGGTCAAGCTAAGCGGAGAAGCTTATTTCGTGGTAACCAAAGATAATCAGCATCCGTTTATTGTAACTACAAATCGCTCGCAAACGCAGGTATTAGGAACCGAGTTTGATGTTACCTCCTATGGTGGGCAACCAGAGTCCGTAACCCTAATTACTGGTAGTGTTTCTTTTAAATCTGCGACACTGCAAGATGCAGTCATCATAACACCCGGACAACATGTTACCATTGATGCTACTGGGAATCCTTTAATTTCTTCTATAGACACCGACCCATATACGATGTGGCGAGACGGCTACTTCTATTTCGACCAGCAGCAACTTAAGGATGTCCTGACTGAATTAGGGCGCTACTATGATGTGAGTATTGAATCATACAATCAGAAAGCATTATCCAGCAGAGTAAGATTCATCTGCAAGCGAGATGCCGATCTGCGTACTGTGATAAACAATATCAATCTTATGAAAATATGCAATGCCTCTATGGAGAAAGATAAAATCATCATAAGATAAGCCTTCTTAAAAACGCGTACCAAAGAAAAGCCGAAAAGCGCAGTGGCACTATCTGGTTCGTGCATTGCGATAAAATAATGACTTTTTATTATTTTGAAGATGTTTATACGGAAAAGTTCCGGACTTTTTGAGCAAGTCCTCTCTTGATCAATCATATCTAAATGATAATATCATCCTAGAAATAGCCCTCTCTTTTAACTTTTTCTAAAAATAGCTGCCTTTATGGTAACGACTTTCGGCCCTTAAACGTTATAAAATTATAGAATAGTTATTAATTTTATAAAATGTTTAATATGGAAAAACGGAGAATCATTCTATTGTTAGCAGCCTTCTGCTCCATGTTTCTTCCAATTACGGCACAGGACAAAAGTCAAATAACAATGACTTTTGAAAACGAAAGTTTGCCTTCTGCCCTCAGACGCTTAGAAAAAGCCAGCTCCTACAAGATTATTTTCACTTACGACAATGTGGAAAACTATCATGTAAGCGGCAACATTAAGAACGCTACATTTGAAAGCGCATTAAAATATATACTTGATGGCAAACCCTTGGAATATACGATTAAGGAAAAACTTGTATATATCACCAAAATACAGGCCAACAAATTATCAGGGAAAAAAATACTGCTTCATGGATATGTCATATCTGCCGATAGTAAAGAACCTGTGATCGGAGCATCTGTCAGACTTCTGTCCAAAAATAAAGTTGAAGAGAATATGACTGTAACCGATGTCAACGGCGCATTCACACTGCATTATAATAATGGCGATAAAATACAAATCAGTTATATCGGCATGAAGTCAAAGACAGTAAGCATTACAAATAACGAGATAACTATCGCCTTGGATATAGACGACAATACTTTAGGTGAAGTTGTGGTCAACGGTATCTACACTAGAAAAGCAGAAAGCTATACTGGGGCGGCAGTCACTGTAACCTCAAAAGATTTAAAGCGTGTGGGCAATGGTAATATCCTGCAAAGTTTAAAAAACTTAGACCCCTCTGTATATATAGCAGATAACCTAACTAGCGGCTCTGACCCCAATAGTATACCCACAGTTTCAATGCGTGGCACCTCTAGTTTCCCTGCAGAAACTTCATCCCTGAAAAGTAACTATCAACATGACCCGAATTCTCCATTGTGGATTCTTGATGGATTCGAAACATCGCCAGAACATGTAGTGGATCTAGACATGAACCGTATTGAGAGTGTTACCATCTTAAAGGATGCCTCTGCCAAGGCATTATATGGCAACAAAGCAGCTAACGGGGTAATTGTTATTGAGACCAAGCGATTGGCCGGCACGGAAACAAGGGTAACCTACAACGGTTCGTTGAACCTTGAATTTCCCGATTTAAGCAGCTACGACATGTGTAACGCCATTGAAAAATTGCAAGTAGAACAATATGAAGGACTCTATACAGACCCGTTTGGCGATGCATATAAACAACAGCAACTTGACAATCTGTACAACAAGCGGAAACTGTTGGTAATGAATGGGCTAAATACCGACTGGATGTCAAAGCCGCTTCATAATGGTATTGGACAAAAACATAATGTTAATGTAGAGTTAGGTGATGCGCGTTCTTTGAGGACAATTCTCGACTTTACATATAACGATGTAAGCGGTGCCATGAAAGAATCCTATCGGCGCAATATAGCGGGATCTGCAGCAATTTCTTATCGAAAGAACAATGTCCTTTTCCGTAATATCTTGGAAGTTATCTCTAACCGAGGCCAAGATTCTCCTTACGGGACCTTTTCCAATTATGTAAAGATGAACCCATATTGGCAGTCAGTAGATAAAGATGGAAACTTTCTGAGATATGCAGAAGACGAAGGGGTATTAAATACTTATAATATATATAGTACCAGTAAGGTTCCAAACCCAATTTACGATGCAACTATCGGCACTAGCTTAAAGTCAACATATACCCAAATAACGAATAATTTCTATACAGAATGGACCATCAATTCTGATTGGAAAGCCACACTACGGTTAGGAGCCATGCAGAAAAGAAACGATGCTGATAGTTTCTATCCGGCTAATCACTCCATGTTTGTCACCTATCTCTCATCCGCGGCAGAAAATTTGAAACGCGGGCGCTACATCATGGAAAACGGAAAGAGCTCTGAATTAAGTGGCGACTTGAACATTAATTACAATCATTCCTTTGGGAAGAACAATCTCTTTACAAACGCTGGTTACTTCATCTCGGAACACAAATACCAAGCTTATCAGGAAACTGTTGAAGGATTCGCCAATAGCACGATTGCTGATGCGACTTTCGCACGCCAGTATTTAGAAAATTCCACACCAACGGGTTATGCTTCTATAAACCGTGAGATGAGTTTTCTTTTAGCAGCTTCCTATGATTATGACAATCGCTATTTGTTTGACGCAACAATCCGTGAAAGCGCATCCTCATTATATGGTGCAGACAAACGTTGGGCAAACAGTTGGTCATTGGGGCTCGGATGGAACTTACACTATGAACCTTTCATGAAGAATATAAGTTGGTTGAAACAAATGAAGATTCGTTGCAGTTATGGTCTTACGGGAAATCAGAACTTCAATACGAATGCAGCTATAGCCACTTATCGATACTATACAGGATACTCATATGTTGGATATATGGGTGCTTATTTGGCGAACATGCCGAACCCCGGACTCATGTGGGAGCAAAAAAAGGATCTTAATGTGGGCTTTGATTTAAAGACTGGGCCACTGGCTCTCACATTCGATTGGTATACAGCCGATACCAAAAACATGTTGACCGATGTTACTATTCCCACATCAACAGGATTCCCTTCGGTAAAAGACAATCTTGGATTGGTTCGAAATAGTGGCATCGAACTCAAGATAAGCATCACTCCCTGGCAAAACAAAGAAGGATTCGTCAATGTCTACGGGACATTTGTTTATACCAAGAACAAAATTGTAGAACTGTCAGAGAGTATGCGCGAATATAACGACCGTATGCTGAAACTGGCAGAATCAACAAATCAGACCGCTCCCGTGCTAATGTATCAGGATGGTTTGTCTATGAATACAATATGGGCTGTACAATCGGTAGGCATTGACCCTCAAACAGGTAAGGAAATCTATATTAAGAAAAACGGGGCGCTAACTTACACCTATGATTCAAGTGACATGATTGCTGCAGGTGATGCTACGCCAAAGCATCGGGGAACAGCAGGATTCACGGCTGAATATAAAGGAATCGGACTTACGGCAACTCTTACCTACTTAGCTGGTGGACAGATGTATAATTCCACTCTTATTAATCGTGTAGAGGATGCCGACATTCAATACAATGTAGACCGCCGGGTTCTCACGGGGCGATGGAAAGAACCTGGACAAATAACACGTTATAAAGGATTCAGTGCTACAGACAAGACAAGAGCTACCACCCGTTTTGTCCAGAATCGCAATGAATTGAACTTATCGTCTATTAGTGCATATTATGAGTTCCCCAGAAGCATTTACTCGAGATTTGCCATGCAGCGTCTACGCTTTGCGGTATATCTGAATAACATTGCCACCTTCTCTTCAATAAAAGTCGAGCGCGGCACCTCATATCCATTTGCACGCACCCTTTCTTTTGCTCTTACAGCAACATTCTAAATGTAACCCTACATAAAATATTGAAAAAATGAAAAGAAGACTATATATAATAACTCTTGGTCTAATATCCCTGACTCTTACTTCTTGTAATAGTTGGTTTGATGTTACTTCTTCTCATGAAATTCGTGAAGAATATCATTTTGCTATCGATCAAGGTTTTGCGCAAAGCGTTGCCGGATGTTATATTCAGATGGGTGAAAATTCCCTCTATGGAGAATATACATCGTATGTTTTGCCCGAAGTTGCCGTAAACCCTTACAGAACGATGGGAACAAACTCAATAGAATATCTTGCCCTTGCATATTTGCAAAAGCATCTATGGAACTCTTCGCATGCAAAACCGATTATTGATAATATATGGACATCATCATATCGTGTGATAGCAAATGCAAATGAAGCTTTAAAGAATATCGACAAAAAAGAAAGCAGCTTAGATCCCATCAATTATCATATACTGAAAGGAGAATTACTTGCAATCCGTGCACTCATGCACTTTAATCTCCTACGCTATTTCGGATATGGAAATTGGGGCAACAGAAAAACAGAATTAGATGCAAGGCTGACAATTCCTTATGTAACCACTGTTGAAAAGAATCTTACTCCCCAATCAGCAGGTGCTGCGGTTATTACCAATATTCTCAGAGACTTAAATGATGCTGCAATGCTAATGAAAGATTACGATCCTGTAAGCAGCACACATCCCAGTAACTATTATAGCAAGGTGGATGAAGAAGGATTCTATGAATCGCGTAACTTTCATCTCAATTACTATGCTGTTCGCGCAATCACAGCACAGGTATATCAATGGATTGGGGATTATGCCAATGCACTCGCTCCGGCAAAGGAGGTAATTGATGCAATTGGAACAAGCAAGAGCGTGAGCATAGGCAATACAACAGCGTTCACATTGCACTTGATGCCAGTCAGTGAAGTAACATCAACCACATCAGCATTGACCCGTGAGGCTGTCTTTGCCATTGAGACACAGAATCTGTCTGACAAGACACTCACCCTATTTAATCCGAATTATAGCACTAACGAGACAGTTGTAATGTCACTCAATGAAAGCCAGATGCAAAAGCTGTACAACAATAGTAATACGGACTACCGATTTGTTAAACTCCTCTATCATAATATGACTTCATCCCCAGCTGGATATGTTCCACAGAAATATTATTCTGGATTTGGTATTGACAACTATTTCAAGAACAAAATCAATGTTATTCGCCTTCCAGAACTTTACTTTATTGCAGCTGAGAGTTATACAAGAAACGGAAATATTGACCTAGCCTTATCATTGATGAATGCTTTCCGTGAAACTCGAGGATTATATGAACCACTTATAGATCTTACCCAGGCACAAGTCTTGGAAGAAATCGAGAAGGAATACCAACGGGAGTTTCTCAGTGAAGGCATGATGTTTTTCTATTATAAACGCATTGGTGCAGAAACCGTCCCCGCCAAGTCTGGGGCAATGACAGATGCAGATTATGTTTTACCTTATCCTGATTTGGAAATCCAATCAGGGCGCATACAATAAAATGTATTCATTATGAAGAATATGCTATTTTACATCCCTTTTGTTGCGCTCATGCTCAGTTGCAGCAAAGATGAGATCAACACTTATAACGAGAGTAAAGATGCCGTAAGGTTTGCTGCGAATATCCAGACCGGATCTCATGAAACAGATTCTGTGAACGGTTCTTACATTAGTACCGACTCTCTACTCGAATGCAATTTCTCATTCATAGAATATCCCGACTTTGAAAGTTTCTCCTATGACATTCCGTTAACCTTAATCGGAAAGATTGCCAACCACGACCGAATTGTTAAATATGAAGTGGGGTCAAAAAGCAATGCTGCTGATTATGAAATCAAAGAGGCACTCATTCCTGCTGGAAAACATACAGGATATGTTCGTGTGATTCTTAAGAACATGACGGAACTAAATGATACAACCTATCAATTGTTCATCCAACTCCTCCCTTCATCTGACTTAAAGGTTGGACCTTCAAATTACAGCAAAGCCAAACTAACATGGAATAATCAGATACCATATCCTCCTCACAACAACCTGCGCCGTTCCTATAACATGCTGGTATATTCAACCTTGAACTTTGTTTCTACAAGTGCGGCAATTGTAAGCCCTAATGCCCTGCGTGCTATCGTTGCGGCCACAGGCTGGAACGATTGGGACAACATGGAGATCCATGGCAATCGCGCCAATGGCTCTGCCTATGGATATTACAAGTTCCTTCCACAATATCGGTGGCTTTATGCTGATAATTCCTATAAAGGCTATGCAGCCAGATTGAGGGATTACTTGAAAAAATACGAGAAAGAACATGGCTCTCCATTGCTCCACGATGCAGGCTCTTATAAGGGACAGCCTATACAAGCCCGTTCCTATTAATCAATTATGAATAAAATGACATATGAATATGGAAAAGACAAAATATTTCTGGATCGCCTGCTTTATGACCTTGGGCATGAATTCGTGCATCAACGATGTCAGCACATTGGCAACAGGTGATATTCAAGCCATCAATATCACATCTTCGGATGTCAGAGACACTCTATATGTAGGCTATTTAGACCAACTTTCCATTATCCCGACTGTAACAAGAGGGACATCAGCTGATACTGGTGGCCTTGTCTATCAATGGGAGATCGGAGATGAGCCTGGCAATAAACCTGAAAACTATATTATAATAGGTAAAGAGGCGAACCTTCAAACAATCATTACAAATGAAATATCCACTTCCCCTTATCTATTGAGACTTACCGTCATGGATAGCAAAAACGGTAATCTGAAAGCATCAAAGATCTGGGAAATCTATGTACAAAGTACATTTATCGACGGTATTGCCGTAACTTCCACTTTAGATGATAAGACCTCGGATTTCTCGTTAATCATGAATAAAGACATCACTGTTAATTATAATAAGGAAGACAAAATATACCACAACATACTCAAGGCTGCTACAGGTTCCGCATGTGATCGTTTACTTTCTCAGCTCACATTCAGTGTATTCTCTGGCACATTCACATCTACGAACACCAAAAACGAATTATGGGCCGTAACCGATGATGGTGCTTTGTATCGCTACAACACTAAGGATTTTTCTCTTGACGGGACTTCATTAGAGGGTGACGCCATCCTCACTTATACAGGCAGCAACCCCAAGTTCTCCCATACATTCGTCGGGCACTCGACCTTATTCGCAGTCAGCGACAAAGTCATTTATTCACTACTACCCGGAAGTGCCAACACTTTCGGATGGCATGACGCCACAACCAGCCAATACAAAATAGACAATGATGTGGTTATTGCCAGTCCGACAGGAGACAATTATAATGTGTTCTGGCTTGATTCAAATACGGGACATATCGTTGCGCTTAATTACTCAATGGGCACAACAATTGCATATGATGATGCCTTAGCTGCCAAGGAGAATGTTTTTGATCCGAAAGATTTAAGTAATTACACTGCTATTACTGGTGGTTTTTCAGAAGATGGGAAATCGCCGGATTTTTTACTAAAGAACAAAACAACTGGTGAGTATTCCATCTATACACTTACATCCTACCAACAAGCTGTATGGAATAATGATTGGACTGAAATCATTATTCCTGAACAGATTCCTTCAGCAGAGCGTAGAATAGATATTCCACATGCAGGGAAAGAATTGCTTGACAAAGCTGTGTCTGTTTTCTTTGCAAAAAACCAAGCTATTTTATATGTAGTTACTGCAGATGGAGTCTATGGAATCAACTTTGCTACAGACACACCCGAAGTCTATACAACTGCAAAATACATGCCTGCTCACGGAGAAAAAATCACGAAAGCTAAACTCTTTGTCCAAGGTGCCTATGGCTGCTATACTACATCGTGGCCAGAGCGTGATGAACTTCCATACAACTCTAATGCTATCGTTATAGCAACACAAAGCGGAACCTACGATGGGAAAATCGTGATTATCCCGATGAAGCAGATTGGTACAGGAAACTTAGATGCCTCGAAAGTTAAGATATATGATGGCTTTGGGAAAATCCTCGATTTCTGTGCTACGGGATATTAACAGGTTCAACTTCCTGAATTGTTACTATCCTATGCCCCACATATTATCAATCTATCAATGAGTATAAGTCCATCGGAAGCGACAAGTCCATTTTGAGTGAAACCTAATAAAATTGACAAAAACAAGATAATAAGTAAATAATGAATAGACATTTTTCAGCTGGTACCGCTATCTTCTTAGCAATGCTTTTCTGTACTCCCATTGAAACGAATGCAATTAATGTGCTTTTTTGGAAGAGAAAAAAGAAAGTTGAAACAACGACAGCTAAGAAGTCGGATTACGACAAGTTGTTCGCCAAAAAACATGAGACTGCCAAAGGGCTCTTTACTCTTCATCGGATGGAGGGGAAACTCTATTTTGAAATGCCCGTCAAATTAATGGGACACGACATGCTTATTGGTTCTACCGTCACCAATATTTCTGACAACGGAAACGCTATTGTCGGATCCAAACCACAAGCACCGTTACATGTACAGTTCACCATGGACAAAACACATGTACAGCTCCGCTTAGTCAATTATGACTATATTGCCACGGAATCAGCAATTGATCAAGCACTAAAAAAGAACAATATTGGCATGATATTGGAAAACAAGAAAATCAAGGCATGGAATACGGATTCTACTGCCGTGGTTTTTGACATGACTTCTTTTTTTGTCAGTGATAATAAGAAAATGTCCCCATTCGACAAGAACTCCCAATATGCATCTAAATACAAACGGATCGAAAGTTACAAGAAAGACCTCTCATATCTTGCACAGATAAAAGCTTTCACGGATAATGTGATGATTAAGAGCATTCTCTCTTACACCTTCACTCTCAGTACTGCCCAAGGGAAAGATATTGCCAGGGATCAGCCTTTTACTGCAGAAATGACCCGATCAATCATGTTACTCAAGGAGAAACCTTATCGTCCGCGCATTGCTGACTACCGTATCAATTATTTCTATACACGAAGGGATCAACTTGGCCCGTCTTCGGCAACGACATTGCCCGTCTACTACACCAATCGGTGGGATTTGCAACCGAAAGATACCGTTGCATGGCAACGCGGAGAACTCGTAGAAGTAAGCAAACCGATTGTTTTCTATGTAGACAACACCTTCCCCAGACAATGGCGCCCTTATATCAAACAGGCAGTCAATATGTGGGACGAAGTTTTCGAACAGGAATGCCATCTGAAAGGCGCTATTGTAGCAAAAGACTTTCCTACAAAAGAAGAGAATCCTGATTTCGACCCGGACAATATCAAATACAACTGTGTCCGCTATGCACCCATCAATGTCCAGAATGCAATGGGACCGTCATGGGTCGACCCCCGAAGTGGCGAGATTCTCATGGCCTCCGTATATGTCTATCATGATTTTATCAAGCTCATCAGCAATTGGCTGTTTGTGCAGACTGCCGCAGCCGATCCCTTGGTTAGAACGACCAACATCTCTGAAGCCGTCTTGGGCGATGCCATCCGCTATGTCATCGGGCATGAGATAGGACACTGTCTGGGACTCATGCATAATTGGGGAGCCTCTCATAATTTCCCTGTAGAAAAACTTCGTGATCCGAAATTCACCCAGAAATATGGAACAACGCCTTCCATCATGGACTATGCGCGCTTCAATTATATCGCACAACCAGGCGATAAAGAGCGCGGCGTAAAACTAACTCCGCCCCGTTTTGGTGTTTATGATTATTTTTCTATCAAATGGGGGTATACACCTATATTCGGAAAAACTGATAAAGAAGAAGCAGAATATATGTCTCAGTGGATTACCGATTCCCTGAAAGCAAATCCTTGGTACCGCTATGGCAAACAACAGTTCAGTCCGCCATTTACTGATCCTCGCAGTCAGATGGAGGATTTGGGGGATGATGCTGTGGCCGCTACAAAATACGGCATCAAAAATCTGAAATATATTGTTGCCCATATGGACGAATGGCTCAGTAAGGAAGATATCACGATGGAAAAGCGAAACGAATTGCTCTCTGCCATTATCAACCAAATAGGGCTCTATACCATCCATGTGGCAAGCAATGTCAGTGGATATTATGCAAATGAGGTAAAAGAAGGAGACGGGCAACAGCGCTTCGTTCCATTGAATAAGTCCAAACAGAAGGAGGCCTTGAGCTATCTTTTCACCATGTATAATGATCTGGACTGGCTAGACAATAAAACCCTACTTCGCAAACTCACACTATCGGGATCTCCTAAAGCAACGATTCGCCCCTATATTGCCAATCAGATTATTTCAGCTCCTCTCATCATTACAATAACAAGTGATCTCGATAAAAACACCCTGCAATATGATGAGGCAATGGATATGGTATATCATTGGGTATGGAGCCCAACTATCAAGGGACTATCTCTGAATCAAGGGCAGATTGAATTGGAAAAAACATTCGTATACAATATGATGGCCAATAGTGGCTTCAAGGTGCCCCAATCTGAAAAATCCGTTACAGCCCTCAATATCGGTAATGAACCCGTCTCCGGATTTGGATTCGGTTACCGCGATATGTTTGCCAAATCTGTCCGACTTACCCCGGCCGACCTCTATCCATATATTCTTAAGGCACAAGCTTTGATGAAATCACGCCTGGCTTCTTCTAAAGGTAAGACACATGCACATTATGCATTCCTTCTGAAGGTTTTAGAACAAAATATAAAATAAACCAGAGGAACTGAAAATGAGAAAAATCATTTACATACTCATTGTATTATTGACATTTAGCTCCAATGCCTATAGTACTAAGAAACAAAAGAAGGGACCTGCGAAAACAGAAGAAGTAAAGGCTGACCGCACTTATCCCAAGCTTTTTAAAGATGCATCGAAATTAGCATCAGCCAAATCATCCGACCTGTCGCTGTATCTCTACAACGATAAAATCTATTTGGAAATTCCCCGTCGTAACTTTGGGCGTGAGTTTCTACTGACGACAAGCATTACTCAGGCCACGGACCTTGCACTTTGTGGAATCATGGCCAACCAGCCGAAATGCATTATCATCGATCGGCAAGATTCGTTGATCTTTTTCAAGAAACCGCGTGCCATTTATGCCGTCAATCAGGAAGATACTGCCAGGACGAAAGCAATGGATCTGTCGAAAATGGATGCTATCTGTAATTCTTTCCTTATTGCAGCATATAATGTGGACAGTTCTCGCATTGTCATCGATCTTACCAATTATATGAAGACGAATAATACAGATATTTTCAACCTCAAAGGGAATTCCTATGAAGAAGGGGTAACAATTCAGTCATCTACTCCCAAGGGAGAAGAATTCATTGAAGGTATCAAAGCCTATCAGAACTGCGTCTGTGTCAACAAATCGATATCACTCGAACTTTCCCTTGGAAGCATGATTGGCATATTAGCCAACAAGCCTGTAACTTCATTATCCATCCAGATGATGATGAGCATTCTGCCAGAAAGGCTACTGATGATGCATACCAAAGAAGCTAATCCACATATCGGGAGCGGATTCGTAAAATACACAGACTATCGCAAACTGACTGACACAAAACAAGGATACTATGCCACACGCCGTAGATTTTATCCAGGGAACAAGATAGTCTTCTATGTAGATACACTAATTAGTGATTCTTGGCAGAAGTCCATAGACGAAGCTGCTGAGCGTTGGAACGATGAATTTGAAAGATTAAACTTGGGCCGCCCGCTGACATTACAGCCTTTCTCGAAAGATTCAACCTTTAGTTCCAACGACCCGATGGTCAACACTATTCTTTTCGCAAATAACTTGAGCCGATATGTAACATCACGCAATATCACAGATCCAAGAAGCGGTGAAATCTTCAGTACGAAAATTTCCGTACCTCGAGACTTAGCCGCTAATGTTAGGAGAAATGGCATCAGCCTGATGGCTGAAGTAGACGAACGATACAGAACTTATTATCTACCCGACGATCTACTCTGTGAGGTTCTGAAAGCATACATGCTGAAGGCTTTTGGCATCAGTTTGGGCCTAACGAAGAACTTAGCCGGTTCACATGCTTATTCTCCGCAGCAATTGCGCTCTCCTGAGTTTACTCGGCAGAACGGGATTACGGCATCCGTAATGGATAACATAGTTTATAATTATGTTGCAATGCCGGGGGATAAGGAAAAGGGAGTTGTCCTCACATTGAATAAGCCGGGAAAAGCCGATGCCTTTGTTCTTCGCTACCTCTATGGGAACGATTCACAAAAAGGCATGGAACAGCTAATTGCTTTGCATGCCAATGATCCCGAATATCTTTATGGGAAACCTAACACGCGTTACAGCATGGATCCACGCAGTCTATCCAACGATCTGGGGAATGATCCTGTCGAAGCAACGAAATCAAAAATACATCATCTGAAGTATTTAGTACGGCATGCCCCATCTTGGTTTAACATGAGTGAACTGCCACCGTCGTTTGAACTTTTCCCAGAGATGTCTATACTCGAACTCAACAATTCCATCTATACGCTGATGTATCACATCGGTGGCGTCTATCAGGACGAACCCGTCAAAGGCAGAAATAACCCCCTCACAGTATCTGTCTCCAAAACGCTCCAGCGTCAATGCGCCGATGCACTCTTTAAATTATTAGGAAACATCACCTGGTACGATTCTAATCCAGAGTTTGCAAGAATGGGAGGAGCCAACAGCAATGTCAACTATTTCTATCAAGTACAAGGTTTCATCATCCGAAATATCTTCGTGCGACTCAAGTGCATGGATCTGAGCATCGAGCATTCTGATGACCCTTACACACAAAAAGATTTCTTGACAGATATCGAGCGCCATGTCTTCAACACCGTCAGATCGAATAAGGCACCACAGCGCACAGACATTATCAACATGGGGATGTATGTAGGCAGTTTAATTGGATATTCCCCCACCATGACAGCTATAGCGAAAAATAAGCAAGGGGAACCGAAAGCACTCATCGGCGAAGATCTTGTCTCCGTATCGGGAGTGGAACCTACAACCGACATCCACTTCTTCCATCAGACAGATTTGGAACCAATTCTCTATGAGAAGCTAATCGATGCACATGCCTTGTTGGTCAAAGCGAAAAATCTTTGCCGGAATTCTAACGATGCAGCAAAGATCCAATATATTCTTTTGACAGTCAATAGAGTATTGAAGAAATAAGAAAAGCCGTGGAGCATCCTCGTCCAGGATGGACCAAGGCTTGATTTTTTTTCTTTCTAAAATAATAAGACAAATCCACAGTTATTCAAAAGGTATCTTTTAAAAAAATGACGCTGCCCACGCCAAT
>CAUULA010000068.1:0-14392 GCA_963545855.1 uncultured Prevotella sp. | reverse complement strand
ACATTAAATTATACATATTTAAAACCAACTATGAGCGAAAAAAGAGTATATCTCTTCGGTAATGGACAAGCAGAAGGGAACGCATCACTGCGTGAACAACTTGGTGGCAAGGGGGCTAACCTTGCAGAAATGAATTTAATAGGCGTGCCCGTTCCTCCGGGATTCACTATCACCACAGATACCTGTAATGAATACTATAAAGTAGGACAGGAGCAAATAGTAGAACTCTTGAAGGATGATGTTGCTGCCGCGGTTCAGCATATTGAGGTTCTAATGAATTCCAAGTTTGGCGACGCAGAAAATCCCCTGCTTGTCAGTGTGCGCTCAGGAGCCCGTGCATCCATGCCGGGCATGATGGATACCATCCTTAATCTTGGTTTGAATGACAAGGTAGCAGAAGGAATGGTAAAAAAGACGAGCAATCCCCATTTCGTCTACGATTCATATCGCCGTTTCGTGCAGATGTACGGCGATGTAGTGCTTGAAATGAAACCCGTAAACAAGGAAGATATCGATCCGTTCGAGGAAATTATAGAGGCTGTCAAGGCCGAACGCGGAGTTAAGTTGGACAAGGACCTTAGCGTGGACGAACTGAAAAAGTTAGTAAGACTTTTCAAAACGGCTATTAAGGAGCGTACGGGTAAGGATTTTCCCAATGATCCTATAGAGCAGCTTTGGGGGGCTATCTGTGCGGTGTTCCGCAGCTGGATGAACGATCGTGCTATCCTTTACCGCAAGATGGAAGGAATTCCTGATGAGTGGGGGACTGCAGTTTCCGTGATGGCAATGGTATTTGGAAATATGGGAGAAACCTCTGCGACTGGTGTTTGCTTTAGCCGTGATGCCGGCAATGGGGAAAATCTTTTCAATGGTGAGTATCTTGTAAATGCTCAGGGCGAGGATGTCGTTGCCGGTATTCGTACTCCACAGCAGATTACTAAAATAGGTTCCCAGCGTTGGGCTCAGCGTATTGGCATTTCTGAAGAAGAGCGGGTTGAAAGATACCCTTCAATGGAAGAGGCCATGCCGGAGATTTATGGTCAGTTGGATGAAATTCAGGATAAGCTGGAGCATCACTATCATGACATGCAAGATATGGAGTTTACCGTGCAGGAAGGAAAACTCTGGTTCCTCCAAACTCGCAACGGAAAGCGTACGGGTACAGCAATGGTCAAGATTGCAATGGACTTGCTGCACGAAGGGATGATTGATGAAAAAACGGCAATCATGCGTTGTGAGCCACAGAAACTCGACGAGTTGCTCCATCCCGTATTTGATAAGCTGGAACTTCAGAAGGCCGAAGTTATTACACAGGGGCTTCCCGCAAGTCCTGGTGCAGCATGCGGCCAGATTGTATTTCATGCGGATGATGCCCAAGTATGGCATAAAGACGGGCATAAGGTGATTATGGTCCGTATAGAGACTTCCCCGGAAGATTTAGCTGGTATGTCTGCTGCAGAGGGAATTTTGACAGCCCGTGGTGGTATGACCTCCCATGCGGCGGTAGTTGCTCGTGGTATGGGTAAGTGTTGTGTATCCGGTGCAGGAGCCATTAATATAGACTACAAGACCAAGACCGTTGAAATTGATGGTGTCAAATATAGAGAAGGGGACTATATTTCCCTGAATGGCTCTACGGGGCAGGTTTATGCCGGGGAAGTTCCGACAAAGGCCGCAGAACTTAGTGGAGACTTCAAAGAGCTGATGGATCTTTGCGATAAGTATACCCATCTGCAGGTCCGTACGAATGCCGACACTCCACACGATGCGCTTGTGGCTCGATCTTTTGGGGCCAAGGGCATTGGGCTGACTCGTACAGAACACATGTTCTTCGAGGATAAGAAAATTATTGCTATGCGTGAGATGATTCTCGCGAAAGATGGAAAAGAAAGGGAAAAGGCATTAAACAAACTTTTGCCATATCAGAAAGCAGACTTCAAGGGAATTCTTGACGCAATGGACGGACTCCCAGTGAATATCCGTTTGTTGGATCCGCCGTTGCATGAGTTTGTTCCTCATGACAAGGAAGGCCAGCAGCAGATGGCTGACGAGATGGGAGTCTCCTTAGAGACTATTAAGCGTCGTGTGGAATCTTTGGCCGAAAATAATCCTATGTTGGGACACCGCGGTTGCCGTCTGGGTATTACTTTCCCAGAAATAACGGCGATGCAAACTCGTGCTATTATCAGTGCGGCTTGTGAATTGAAACAGGAAGGCAAGAATCCGAAGCCGGAAATAATGGTTCCTTTAATCGGTACAGTAGCAGAGTTCCGTCAACAAAAGGCTGTCATCTTGAAGAGTGCTCGTCGCACATTCGACCAGTACGGATTCAAGATAGACTTTGAAATTGGCACAATGATCGAGATTCCTCGTGCGGCTCTTACGGCTGACAAAATTGCCAGCGAGGCACAGTACTTCTCATTCGGTACAAACGACCTTACACAGATGACTTTCGGATATTCTCGTGATGATATAGCAAGCTTCTTGCCTGTATATCTTGAGCAGAAGATTCTGAAGGTTGATCCATTCCAGGTTCTTGACCAAGAAGGAGTAGGCCAGTTGGTAAAAATGGCTGTCGACAAAGGACATAAGGTTCGCCCGACACTCCGCACGGGTATATGTGGTGAGCATGGCGGCGAACCGACATCTGTTAAGTTCTGTGCCAAGATAGGTATGGATTATGCAAGTTGTTCCCCATTCCGTGTACCAATTGCTCGTTTGGCCGCGGCGCAGGCTGCAGTCGAGGAATAAGCCTAAGTGGCAGGCTTATAGATATTCGGGTGGAAGTTCCTAATTATAAAGGGCTTCCACCCTTTTATTTGAAGTCTTTGTTTCATAAAGAATGATACTTCTAGTGAGAACAATAAAAATTAAAAATACTTAATATTCTTGCTAAATGACAAGAAATGTTTATATTTGCAAAATACTATGAGCCACTACAATCCATCAGACTCACCTTAATAATAAATATGAATTTATGAGAGAAAAAAACAAAGAGCGAGAAAGCCGTTGCCAAACAGGCTTGCGTCTTGCGACATTCCTAATGTTATTTATGCTCGTTAGTGTTTCATCCAATGCTCAATCAGTCGACAAGAAATCCGCTGTCGAAACTGGTAGCAGGATGATTACAGGCCAAGTGGTCGATCGGAACCGGGAACCGCTGATTAGTGTAACGATTATGATTAAAGGCACGAAAGTCGGTACGGTAACGGATGTAAATGGAGCTTTCTCGTTGTCCATTCCTACAGGAGAGAAGACTCTTCAATTCAGTTACCTTGGAATGCAGACCCAGGAAAAGAGAATTAGAGTGGGGAGGGAACCTCTCGACCTCGGAAGAATTGTCATGGAAGAAGACAGAAACAGTTTGTCAGAAGTTGTGGTGACAGGCTATCAGAATATAGATCGTCGCCATCTGACCAGCGCGGTCAGTTCAGTTAAGATGGAGGATATACAGATACCAGGTGCGACTAATCTCGAACAGATGTTACAAGGAAAGATACCCGATTTAGTGGTTGTAACCAATAGCGGAGAGATTAATGCCACGCCCAGACTCCACATCCGAGGAACATCGACTATCATCGGTAATCGCGAACCTCTTTGGGTTGTAGACGGAATTATTGTGAACGACCCTGTCAATCTCTCCCCCGATGTGCTCAACGACCCCGACTATGTAAACCGCATCGGTAATGCCATTTCTGGGCTTAACCCACAAGACATAGATCGATTAGATGTATTGAAGGACGCAGCAGCCACCGCCCTTTACGGTACTCGGGCCGCTAATGGCGTGATTGTCATCACTACTAAAAAAGGAAGTGTGGGGCGGCCAATGGTATCTTATTCCACCACGGGGACATTTCGTCGGCGCCCATATTATACGGATCGGAAAATCAATGTAATGAATTCAAAAGAGCGCATTGCATTCTCACAGGATCTGGTTAGCATGCACTATATTTATCCGGTGAACATGCCAATGGTGGGTTATGAGCATGCTCTGCAAAATCTCTATAATGGAACTTATACCAACGAACAATTCCAAAGTGAGGTACAGAGAATGCAGACTATGAATACAGATTGGTTTGATTTATTGTCTCGCAATTCTTTTTCACAGGATCATAATGTTAGTATTTCAGGCGGTTCCCCCAAGGTTCGCTATTATGCTTCATTGGGCTATACGAACGAAAATGATGTTGTAAAAGGAAATGATAACAATCGCTATACTGCCAACAGCAAGTTGGACATTGCGATCTCAAATAAATTTCATTTGTCATTCAATATGGGCGGGTATCTCACCAGAAGAGATATCCACAGGTAAATGCCATCGACTACGCTTATAACACGAGCCGGGCTATTCCTGCATATATGGACAATGGAACTTATGCTTTCTATAAGAAGAATGGAACCAACAATGCGGGGTATTTGAACTATAATATTCTCAATGAGTTGGAAAACAGTCATCAAAAGCAGAATGTTACAGGTGTTACTGTAACGGCAAATCTACACTATGCCGCTACAGACTGGCTGTCGGTTAACGGAATCCTGTCGGCCTCTACTTCTCATACAGATAGGGAAGGCTATTGGGGTGAAAAGAGTTTCTATGCGGCCAATTTGCGGAAGACGGACTATGGGATTGAGCCTGGGGCCGAGAGTATGATGCCTTATGGTGGAGAACTCAATACCGGCAAAGACAAGAACAACAGCTATACGGCGCGTCTACAATTCAATTTCAGTAAGACTCTTGGTGAAAATGCAATGCATCATGCCTCCGCAGTTTTAGGTGGAGAGGCCAATTCCAACCGATATGAGGCTTATTCAAGAATTGACCGTGGCTATTTTCAAAATAGAGGAAAGAAGTTTATGAATGATATCTCCAGCAATTTTACTGCTTATGATGCCTGGCTGAGAAGTAATGTGCCGACTGTGATTGATAATCTCACCAACCTGCTTTCTGCTTACATGACAACATCATACAGTTACGGCAACTATTTCACGGTAAATGCCAATGCGCGCTTTGATGGTTCCAACAAATTCGGGCGACGAAGCAATGATAAGCTTCTCCCTGTGTGGTCAGTTTCTGGAATGACAGATTTAGCAAATGTGTTCCATCTGAGAGATCAGAAACATATCCTATCGTCGCTCATTCTGAAAGCGTCTTATGGCGAGCAAGGCAATATGCTTGATGGACAAACCTCAGAACTTGTTATTAGAAAAGGCTCAATTAGCAGTTACTATAATGAACTCTACTCCACGGCCGCAGCGTTTGCCAATCCGGATCTACGATGGGAAAAGACACATTCGTCCAATTATGCTATCGAAGGGAGTTTGTTCGAGAATCGGTTGATGATGGGCTTCGAATTTTATTACAAGAAAACATCAGGTGCTTTTATGAGCAAAGAGATATCGGATGTAAACGGCTATTCTTCGTATGTGGTAAATTCGGGGACTATCACCAATAGAGGATACAATATCAATATTACTGCCGTTCCTCTGCGGAGTAAGAACCTCTATTGGAGTTTGTCGGCATCTTTATCAAAAGTGATGAATAAGATGAATACCGCACCAGGGGCAGACACTTACGAACTCTCAAATTTCCTGAATGGTACAGCCATTGTCAAAGGGCAGCCTGTCGGTACATTCTATTCTTACAAGTTTACAGGATTGGACCCAGAAGACGGTGGCCCACAGTTTGATGATGGGAGCGACCGGAAGGACGAGTTGAAATCAATGAGCAAATACGATACATTTACAAGCGTACTTACGCCGTCGGGGCGCCGTGATCCCAATGTAACGGGCAGTATCAACAATACAATCTCTTGGAAGGGTCTCAGACTGGACATCAGTCTATATTATAGCCTTGGTGCAAAGACGCGCCTCTTCCATATCTTCAAAGACTTCGTAGCAGGCTATACTACAGAGATGAATGTTAATCGTAATCTGCTTGCAGCTTGGTATAAGCCCGGAGATGAGCTGTTAACGAATATTCCTGCTGTCATGGGGGTATCTTCTCCCGGGTATGAAAAATATTTCCGACATTGGAGTAGCGTCTACAATTATACCGGCGTGAAGCTTGCCGATAATGCATGGACAATGTTCGATTATTCTGATGCGCGCGTGGTCAGTGCTAATTATATGAAGATTCAGAATGTCTCCCTGACTTATGATTTGCCTATCTCTTGGCTCTCTGCCTGTCATTTGCAGCGTCTGGCCATTACGCTCGGGGTTACTAATCTATATACTTTCTGCAGTGGGAAACTGAAAGGGCAGACCCCCACACAGAGTGGTTTCAGTGAGGTACAGCTTTCCGACACACCAACATGGACGCTGGCCCTGAATGTCAGATTCTAATTATCCGTAACGAAATAACATTTAAATGAAAACAAGATGAACTTACTAAAATACATGTTATGGACAACTGTTGCCTTGTTAGCAACCTCATGTTCAGATTATTTGAAAGAGCGTTCGCAAGAATAACATCTTATGAGGATCTTGACGAATTGTTGATAGGAGACTGCTATATGCCGGCTAACGCAGTCTCCGACTTGGCTAACACAAATGATATTGGCTATTTCATCCATTATCTGGGAGATGAGATTGAGGAGCAGAACGGCCATTTGCGCAGTTATGACGAAGGCAATCGCGAGCGTGTTTTCGGCTACTACACATGGCAACAACGCACAGGTGAGACTTATAACCAGAAAGGATTCTTCCCGGAAAACGAGACTTGGCAAAGAACTTATCGTCTGATTAATGTCGCCAATAACATCATTGAAAGTGTGGAAAGAGTACCGCAAAAAACGGAGAATGAGAGACAAGGAGCTATACGGGTCAATGGTGAAGCTCATTTCCTGCGTGCCGCCTACTATTTCTGGTTGGTTAATCTGTATGGAAAACCCTATGTGGCTTCTACTGCCTCGAAAGATCTAGCCGTACCCATCAAGACCAGTGCGAAAGTCAGCGATGTGCTTTATCGACGCAACACCGTAGAAGAGGTTTATCAACAAGTTTTATCCGACCTGAGCATGGCGGAGCAACTGCTTGTTAATACGGGGAAGGCAAAGTCCATTTATCGCGCAGACCTTACGGCTGTTCACTTCCTGCAAAGCCGTGTCTGTTTATACATGCAACAGTGGAGCAAAGCGGTGGAGTATGCTGACAAAGTATTGGCCTCCAATGCAGCACTGATAGACTTTAACACTCTCACCGTGGCTCCGCTTTCCAAAAGTTCTAAAGAAAATATCTTCTCTATGGGCGGGGCGGAAATACCATGCTCCATGTGTAATTTCTATTCTAGCTTTCGTGTGTCGCACGATTTGTACAACGCATACGGCAACGACGATCTGCGCAAAAGCAAGTATTGGTGGCATTATGACGATTTTGTAGGCTATGTGAAAGTGCCTGATCCCTCTACGCAAAGTACTCCAATTGATAACGAGGAGTATTATCAAGATCACTATCATTATCCCATGCAAGGACAAAAGTGCGAAATCTCCGACCGTTTTCTTTATCGAACGGCAGAGGCCTATCTCATCAAAGCTGAGGCCGAGGCATATCTCGGTCATGAAACTGAAGCACGTAAACTGTTGAATGAGCTACGGGCTCACCGCTTCAAGGTCAATTCTGACTACCAGATAACATCTTCAGGCAAGAATCTTGTTGAAGCCATCCGCGAAGAAAGACGGTTGGAACTTGCCCTGGAGGGAACGCGTTGGTTTGACTTGCGTCGCTATAGCGTTTGCGAGAAATATCCCGACTCAAAAGAAATAGCCCACACCTATACGCTCTATCAGCGACATTACCGGCCGGGGGAATGTCGTCGCTATGTGCTGCAGCCCAACGATCTGGCTTATACGCTGCCCATTCCTAACGAAGTTATCGAATTCAATACGGGAATGATAAACAATGAGAGACCACAACGGTCTTATACAGTAGTAACTGAATAAAGAAAAAGCCATCAACATGAATAAATCAATAATCATAACAAGTTTGACGCTTTTCATTGCATTATCTTCCTGCAATACTGAAAGTGTCCTGAAATCGGAACCCGATGATACTGTAAGTCGTTTCCTTCCCGAGCAAGGAGACAATAGCGAGGAAGCAAAGTTGAGGCGAGCCTTCTATAAAGACGAAGGATGTTTCTTACTCTTCAACGACACCATCAGACACGATTTCTTGGGGATGGGTTCTGATGGTAAGGAATATTATAAAACAGAGACTATCGATATAGGCTACTCCGTCGGGGACAACTATGAACAAAGCGGTTCCTACACTTACGAGTATCTCTCTACGATAGAAGAGAAACGGGCAGCCGACTCTTTTCTCAGAACTGAAATACTTCAACGCTTGCAAGCTAAGAGTCTGCGTCCTTTCTCATGGCTCGCTGTAAAGAAAGTCGTCTATACGGCCTTTGGAAAAGAAACGGAAAAGGCGAGTGTCAAAGGTGAGCGTTGCATTGCTGTTTCGTTAGGCGACATTACCGCTCCAAATCTCGATAGAAAACAACTGGGCATGCAAATCATGGGTTCGATGCTGGGGAGTCTCATTATGTCGAATGAGAAAACGCTTGCCGACTTCACCCGTATATCCGCAGCACTTTATGACACTCGCTTCAATACTGACCGCATCGAAGAAAACGAATGGGCAGAGATACGCAGCAAGGGATTCATCAAGCGGGCTGTTAACGACAGGTCTGGAAGTATACTGTGGGGTTGGTATCCCACCAAGGAACAGGATATCAATGCCTTTGTGGAGCTTGTTCTCAGCAGTACTGAAGAAGATGTTGGTAAGCAATATGAAGCTTATCCGCTCATCATTCGGAAATATCGAGAAATGAAGAAAGTATTTGAGAGTATTGGCTATAAATTTTGAACGCATGATACGGAAACAAACAAGTAGCAAACACATGGTTATCCGACTTTTGGTAGCCTATCTTGCAATCAGTTTCGCAATGCCCGCTGAGGGACAAACCGTGTTTCGTCCCCTCTCTGTCGACGAAGCCATCGAAGCCGCTAAGGCAGAAAAGAAAATGGTGTTCATGGATTTTTATACCGACTGGTGCGGTCCATGTAAAATGATGGAGCGTGAAGTCTTCTCGCGTAAGGATGTCGGCGATTACATGAATCGCCATTTCATACCCATCAAACTCAATGCAGAGAAAGACGGGCAACCCTCGGCCGTACGGTTTAAAGTAAAGGGTTATCCCACATTCATCGTCATAGATGCCGGCGGGAAAACCTTAATGACGAAAATGGGAGCGATGTCTGCCAACAACTTTTTATCGCTCTTGGTTAGCCAAACCGATCCTGACTATTCTCCGGAGCTGATGAAAACTCGCTACGAGCGTGGTGAACGCACTGCCAGCCTCATCTCGACCTATGCAGCTTATCTATTGTCCGAAGACCGAACGGGTACAGGAAAATCGGCGCAGAAAGCCCAAAGCATTGTGAGCGACTATTTCAATCACTTGGATACTCCTGCCCGTCTGTCTCATGAGAATGTGTTCATTTATACCACATATACAGGTGATATCGACACGCAAATTGCTCGGTTCATGGTGAAAAACCGGCAAAATTTCGCCAAAGAGGACAGCAACCGGATTGCCGACAAGATTGATTTGCTCTATAAGGTAAAGCTATACCATTATCTGATGGGCGACATTCCCCATCATTCGCCAGTTTATACTTCATTCAAGAAAGAAATTCTGGAATTGGGGATGAATCGCAATCATCGTTATGACGGGGTTTTCACGCTGATAGAATGCTATTCGAAAGACAATCTGAGGGCGTTTCTCGACCGCTGCGACAAAGTTTATCCGGATTTGGATGAGGAACAACAGTCTTGTCTGATTTCCTCTTTGGGCAGTCTGGTTGACACAACGGACGATGCATTGCGCAAAAAAGCCGCTTCATTTATCCGCAGTCGACTCGCCACAATGACAATCAACCAACTTGGATTAGTGGTCTATCCCCTGAGTCTGTTGGAACGATAGAGCGAATGTACGCTGTTTGCATGTATTGCAATCAACTACAGGTTACACAGTATGCAATGATTAATAGCATGTCATTTAATTTAAAATATGGATATGTTGGATAACGGTAGGTATTGAAAATATTATGAATGGGGCAGAATTCTTTGGGAGTTCTACCCCTTATTTCTTGTATATGTCGGGGGAAAAATGTATCTTTGCGCTCAATTAGAATTCTGAAGGTTGATGAGGAAGTTTCTTGTATTATTTTGCCTGTCTCTCGTTATTGCTGCAAATGCAGTGGGAAATGAGTTTGTAAGTGTTGATTTCGGCACTTCTCGCCATGATGCCCTGTCCATATTCAAAGCAAGGTTTGGAGAACCAAATGCTATTGATGGGGACAATTTAGTTTATTATAATTTGACGATTAATGGATATTATTTCAATAAAATAGTATTCGGCTTTGAACCAAAACAAACTGGGGACTATTTCAATGAAGCTCGTTTTTTCATGGTTGCATCTTCTCGACCGGGAGCTGTTGCAGATAGAGATACTCTTGCTTGCGATTTAGGTAGGAAGTATAGCATGACATATGACTTTGAGGAGAATGGTAATAAGTTTTACAAGGGTGGGGTGGCTCCGTCTGGAATAGGACACCTCTTTACGCTTTCAACGCACCTTCGTGAAGGAAAGTGGACAACGGAATTGCGCTTCGGGGCATTTCACAGACTTACTAAAAAACAATGAAAAAACTATTAATCCTATTTTTGACATCGTTATTGATGATGCCTCTCTCTGCGAAATCAGTTAGAGAGATGTGGCTGTCTATGCCTGATTCCATTATACCTTATTTAAATAATAATCAGCGGATTGAGTTGCTAGATTTTATCAATCTTAATGTAAAGTCAGAAGTAAGCAATTTATTAGGGGATAGTACTGTGCTGGATACATTGTTGATAGATTATTTGCATTTGACGGCCAATGCTTCCACTAAGATTGAATTAAAAATGTTGCCTTTCGCTGATGCGGATTCCATATTGTGTATGATAAAGACCATAAATGGTCCGGAATTAGAAAGCACAGTAGAATTTTATGATAAGGATTGGAACAAATTGTCCTCGGAAGCGATGTTTGATGATGCTGATCTCAATAGTATCAAAGATAGTTTTACATTTACCCAGCATGCCCTTTCGGAAAATAAACATATAGAGTTGAAAGATATGCTTGATCCTGTACTAATGTATGCATCGCTAAATCCAGCAACCAATGAGATCCTCTTCCGCCTCTCTTTCCCCTTGATGAGTAAAGAGGAGAAAGAAGCTATAAGAGAGAAGGTCTTGCCAAAAAAGCTTAAATGGTCGGGAAAAATGTTTAAGAGTGTTATAAATTAAAGCAAATTTGCGCACTATATTGGAATTTTACACAAGATGTGCTATCTTTGCATTGTGTTTTTCATGGTATTAGATTATTAAGGTTAAGAAAAGATTGGTTGTCGTGAGACAATCAATTTTTTTATTATAATGCTCCTGTCCTGTATAATTACGGTGCAAAGAAGATGCTCTCTGGCTGCCGCAGACATCGTTGAAAGGGTATTAAGATGAATTAGATGTTTAGCAGCTTACCCATTCAGCCACTTGTAGTTTCAGGTTTTGCATAACTTATAAAAATAATCTAAAAAAATGCTTTTTATTCACGGCCTTTTTCGTATCTTTGCATTTGTACAAAATAATTAGTAACTATGAATCTGAAGATTAGACTAATCTTGATGAACTTCTTGCAATATGCCGTGTGGGGAGCTTATCTTACATCGATGGGAAGATACCTGGGTAATCTTGGACTTGGCACTCATATCGGGTGGTTTTATTCAATGCAAGGAGTTGTTTCTATCTTTATGCCTGCCATTATGGGTATAATTGCAGATAGATGGATGGCTTCTCAGAAGGTTTTAGGGTTATGCCATCTGATTGCCGGTCTCTTTATGATTGCTACAGCGTATTATGGCTATACTGCTGGTGCAGATACTCAGTTTGGTATAATCTTTACATTATATTCGTTAAGTGTTGCTTTCTTCATGCCAACCATTGCATTGAGCAATTCTGTAGCTTATTTCTGCCTGACGGATGCAGGACTTGATACAGTGAAGGATTTTCCGCCAATCAGAGTTTTTGGCACTATTGGTTTCATCTGCTCTATGTGGTTCGTGGACATTATGAATTTCCAGATAGATCAGAATCAGTTTATTACATCGGGCGTCTTGAGTATCCTCTTATTTCTTTATACCTTTACATTACCTGATTGCACGACTGTGAAAGACGGGAAACAGAAGACTCTTGCGGAGGCTTTTGGATTAAAGGCTTTTGCCTTGTTCAAGCAGAAGAAAATGGCTATATTCTTTATTTTCTCGATGATGCTTGGTGTAAGTCTTCAAATAACCAATGGATTTGCCAATCCGTTTATCTTTAGTTTTGGGGCGGATCCTCAATATGCATCAACTTTTGGTGTTCAGCATGCAAACATCCTTATCTCTCTTTCACAGATTAGCGAAACTTGCTGTATTCTGTTGATTCCATTCTTCATGAAACGATATGGAATTAAGAATGTCATGCTGATTGCTATGTTTGCCTGGGTACTTCGCTTTGGGCTGTTCGGCCTGGGAAATCCGGGAAGTGGGGTCTGGATGTTTGTTCTTTCAATGCTAGTCTACGGGGTCGCATTCGACTTCTTCAACATCTCAGGTTCACTGTTCGTAGACAAGTCAACTGATCCCGACATTCGTTCAAGTGCCCAAGGTTTGTTCATGTTAATGACCAATGGCGTCGGGGCAACTGTCGGCACTTTGGCTGCGCAGGCCATTATTAATACATACACTCATGCAGAGGTTCTGAATGGCAATGTTCTTACCGTTGGTGATTGGCCCACATGTTGGTTTATCTTTGCCGGATATGCATTGCTTGTCGGAATAACCTTTGCATTAGTATTCAACCCTAAGAGAAAAGCAATATAGGCAAATGTCTGGAGTAAGGATGAAATATAAGTGTGTAACAGAGATAGTGGGCTCTGACAATCAGGGAATCCTGGTGCTTGTCAATGAAGATGAGACTTTGCAAGTATCCATTCCCTGTAATAAACATATGACTTATTGTTTCAGTCTCAGAGATTTTGCTGCGCCAAACTGTAATCGATTACTGCCGGAGGTATTGGTTCGCCTTCTTAAGTCCGAGACGGATATGCATTTCGAGATCAGAATAGAAGGCATTCGGGAAGGAGAATATCTCTCACGGATTTATAATATGGAGACCCAGGAAACAGTTCCTATACAAATTGCAGATGCGGTTCTTCTATCGCTGATAGGTGATATTCCCATTTATATTGATGAGACACTTATGCGGAAGCAGAGCGCAGAGTTCCGTAAAGATAGCCATGGATTAAAGTTGCCGATAAACGCATTAAGCCTTGACATGCTTGAGAAGGCAATGGACCGGGCTATCAGTGAAGAGAACTACGAATTGGCCTCAATGCTGAAAGAAGAAATAGATCATAGAAGAAATAATCTGCAAGAATGAAAGAATCAAGATACTTTTATGTTCCCGATGCCGCATCACAAACAGAGCTTCCCATTGAAGAAGCCATGCATGCATTACGAGTGTTGAGGCTTAAGACGGGAGACGAAATGTTTTTGATGGATGGACAGGGGGCTTTCTATCGCACCATTGTAACTTTGGCCGCGACCAAAAGATGTATGTATGAAATACAGGAGGTCTTTCCCCAAAAGAAAACATGGAGAGGCTACATCCATTTGGTTATTGCCCCGACCAAGATGATGGATCGCATAGAGTGGATGGTGGAAAAGGCAACGGAAATAGGCTTTGACGAGCTGACTTTTCTTCAAACACGGTTTTCGGAGCGGAAATATATAAGAACTGTTAGGTTGGAAAAGATAATGATATCTGCTGTCAAGCAAAGTCGGAAGCCATGGAAACCAAAGATTAACCAGATGACTTCTTTTTCTGAATTCATCAATCAATCTTGCGAAGGCCATAAATATATTGCCCATTGCCACGATGAGATAGAGCAGACTGATTTATTTAACGGCATACTACAACTCCCGAAAGATGAACATGTTACAATTCTTATTGGGCCAGAAGGAGATTTTTCTTTTGAGGAAGTGGAATTAGCGGTGAAGAAGGGTTATGAATCCATAACATTGGGAAACAGCAGGCTGAGAACAGAAACGGCCGGCCTTATGGCCGTAACTATGGCCCAGCTTGCCAAAAGGATTTAACTCAAAACGATATTGAATACATTTCCATAAATGTAGTTTGGGTTTTGTCATAGATGAAACTGTTTTTTTGATTATTCTAACTTGCTGCGGCTTCAAGGTCAGATGACTGTCTCTTATACACATCTGACGCTGCCGACGACTAGTCGAGTGTA
>CAUULA010000067.1:0-14965 GCA_963545855.1 uncultured Prevotella sp. | reverse complement strand
GAGTCCAAGACTTTCTCCGAGTAAATTGTCAGGCGCATGCCTTTTTGCCATAAAGTTTCTTAAATAATAGGATTTGGGAAACTTTTTTAATATAATTTATTACCTATTTTTCTCTTCTGTTCCCCAAATATGCTACTTTTGCACTAAATTTTAATCAAAGGATAAAAGGAAAATAATTATGGCAGAAGCTATTGATATCCGAGAACTGAATGTCCGGATAGAACAACAAAGCGGATTCGTTACCAATCTCGTAACAGGTATGGACCGCGTAATCGTGGGACAAAAACATCTCGTCGACTCACTTCTCATCTCTCTGTTGAGCGACGGACATATACTTTTGGAAGGTGTGCCGGGCCTGGCCAAGACTCTTGCCATCAAAACCCTTTCCCAACTTGTCGATGCCGACTATAGCCGCATCCAGTTTACTCCGGATTTATTGCCGGCTGATGTCGTCGGAACTTTGATTTACAGTCAGAAAGACGAGAAGTTCCAGGTGAAAAAAGGGCCTGTATTTGCCAACTTCGTATTGGCAGACGAGATAAACCGTGCACCGGCAAAAGTGCAGAGTGCCTTGCTCGAAGCAATGCAGGAACATCAGGTTACCATTGGGGAACAGACATTCAAGTTACCGAAACCGTTCCTCGTAATGGCTACGCAGAATCCCATAGAGCAGGAGGGTACCTATGAATTGCCGGAAGCTCAGGTAGACCGCTTCATGCTGAAGGTTGTCATTGATTATCCAACAATCGACGAGGAAAAGCTCATTATCCGTGAGAACCTGCAGGATAATCTTCCGACGGTAACACCAGTAACTACAGCCGACGAGATTCTAAAGGCTCGTGAAGTGGTAAACCAGGTTTACATCGACGAGAAAATAGAGCAGTATATCGCTGATATAGTTTTTGCAACGCGCTATCCCGAGCGTTATGGACTGGGCGAGCTGAAAGATATGATAACCTTTGGAGGAAGTCCGCGTGCCAGCATTAATCTTGCCAAGGCCTCTCGTGCCTACGCCTTTATTAAGCATCGCGGATATGTGGTTCCGGAGGATGTGCGTGCGATTGCGCATGATGTCCTGCGCCATCGAATCGGACTGTCTTATGAGGCAGAGGCAAGCAATGTAACCTCGGAGGAGATTATAAGCAAGATTATCAATAAAGTTGAAGTGCCATAAACTTTTGAATTAAAAACCAAAACTTGAAGATGGAAACATCTGAAATATTAAAGAGGGTTAGGAAAATCGAGATCAAGACTCGCGGACTGAGTCAGAACATCTTTGCGGGGCAATACCATTCAGCATTTAAGGGGCGCGGTATGGCTTTCTCTGAAGTGCGTGAATATCAGTTCGGTGATGATGTTCGTGATATCGACTGGAATGTTACGGCTCGTTTCCATCGTCCTTATGTGAAAATCTTTGAGGAGGAACGGGAACTCACGGTGATGCTCCTCATTGATGTTTCCGGCTCCCTTGACTTCGGAACAAGCCGACAGATGAAGCGAGATATGGCCACGGAGATTGCTTCCACGCTGGCTTTTTCTGCCATTCAGAACAATGATAAAATAGGAGTCATATTTTTCTCTGACCGTATAGAGAAGTATATCCCACCGAAAAAAGGCCGCAAGCATATTCTTTACATTATTCGTGAGATGCTTGATTTTGAGCCTCAGAGTAAAAAGACTGATGTGGGAATGGCCATAGAATATCTGACGAGAGTTATGAGGCGTCGTTGTACAGCCTTCATATTGAGCGACTTCTATAGCCGTGAAGATTTCCTTCGTCAGGTTCAGATTGCGAATCAGAAGCATGACTTGGTTGCCATCCAAGTGTATGATCCCTTGGCAAGGAGGCTGCCTGATGTCGGTTTGATGAAAGTCCGCGATGCGGAAACAGGCTATGAGATGATTATTGACACATCCAGCAGGAGGCTTCGCCAGGCTCATACTCGTTATTGGGTGGAGCGTGAAGAGTCTCTTGGTCAGATATTTGCCAAGGGCAAAGTCGACTGGATATCAATAGCAACCAATGAAGATTATGTGCGTTCGATGATGTTACTATTTGCGCAGCGGGGGACTTAAGAAGATTGCTGAAATGAAGATATTACGAAATATAGTCAGTTTATTCTGCATGATAGGCAGCCTTACGGCAACAGCCCAGGTATCGGTAGAGCAACAGATAGATTCTATTGGTATCCTTATCGGTCAGCAGGCGCATCTCTCGGTAAAGGTTACTGCGCCGAAAGGAGCCCGCATCCAATGGCCACAGTTTAAACCCTCTCAATATATTACTCCGGGAGTGGAGGTCTTGGAGACCTCGAATGCCGATACTGCCAATCTTGATAATAACCTAATGGTGGTAACTAAGGCTTTCACCATTACTTCTTTCGATGAGAAGCTTTATCCGATTCCGGGAATGAAGGTTAAAGTGAATGGCAAAATCTATACAGGGAACACTTCGGCTTTGAAGGTGATAACGGTAGATGTGGACACGCTGCATCCCAATCAGTTCTTTCCTCCCAAAGATGTACAGGATAATACCTTTCTGTGGAGTGAGTGGAGTCCGCTATTCTGGTTGAGTGTCTTTCTGCTAATTCTATGTTTATTGGCTGTTTACCTCTTTGTAAGATTGAAGCAGAACAAACCCGTGATTGCGAAAGTCCGTATTGTGAAAAGAGTCCTTCCTCACCAAAAGGCCCTTAGTGCAATCGATAGAATAAAGGCGGAGCATTTGCAGCGTTCAGAAGATCAGAAGACATACTATACACGGCTTACAGATACTCTGCGACGCTATATCAACGAGCGTTTTGGCTTTAATGCCATGGAGATGACCTCGTCAGAAATTATCGCGCATTTACAACAAAACGGAGATCAGACAATGATCAATGAGTTGAGAGAGTTGTTTCAGACTGCTGATCTTGTGAAGTTTGCTAAGTATCAGTCGCTTATCAATGAAAACGACCTCAATCTTGTAAATGCTATTAATTTCATTGATGAGACGAAGCTAGAAGGTCAACCAACAGAAGAGCGCATTGTACCCCAAATCACTGAGGAGGCAAAGCGAAGTCAGAAATCCCGTATGGTCATTCAGGCTGCCATCTGCATTATTGCAGTTAGTGTCATGGCATTGCTGGTATATGTCATTTATAGTGCTTATCAATTAGTGAACTAAAATGGAATTTGCAAGTAAAGAATACTTTTTACTATTGCTCTTATTGATACCATATATATTATGGTATTTCCTCTATCGGAAAAAGAATGAGCCGACGATGCAGATGAGTGATACCTACACTTATCAGTATGCGCCGAAGAGTTGGCGTATGCGTATTATCGACCTTCCTATGATACTTCGATGTGTCTGTTTCACGCTTGTGGTTATTGTGCTTGCTCGGCCTCAAACTCATAATGCCTGGGATCAGCGTACAGCCGAGGGTATAGATATCATGCTTGCAATGGATGTCTCGACATCAATGCTTGCCGAGGATTTGAGGCCCAACCGCATGGAAGCTGCTAAGGATGTGGCTGCTGAATTCATTTCAGACCGACCTGACGATAATATTGGCTTGACAATATTTGCAGGTGAATCGTTCACCCAATGCCCTATGACTACCGATCATTCCTCACTGATTAACTTGCTTCGCAATGTCCGTACTGATATTGCAGCCCGGGGTTTGATTCAAGATGGAACTGCTGTAGGGATGGGACTGGCAAACGCTGTAAGCCGGCTAAAGGAGTCGAAGGCGAAAAGCAAAGTCGTTATCTTGCTTACTGATGGTTCTAATAACATGGGAGATATCTCGCCGATGACGGCTGCACAGATTGCGAAAAGCCTTGGTATTCGTGTCTACACAATTGGAGTGGGTACGAACAAGGTTGCCCCGTATCCAATGCCCGTTGCTGGTGGTGTTCAGTATGTGAATATTCCTGTGGAGATAGATACAAAGACGCTTAGTAACATTGCCGCGACTACTGAGGGCAACTTTTATCGCGCAACGAACAATGCTGAGCTTAAGAAAATCTACAAGGATATAGACAAATTGGAGAAGAGCAAGATGGATGTTAAGAAATTCTCTAAATGGCATGAGGCCTATCAGCCTTTTGCCATCGCAGCCATTATAGTCCTTTTACTTGAAATCCTATTGCGTACAACTATATTAAGAAGAATACCGTAATGTTCAGATTTGAAGATCCTATATATCTCTGGTTGTTACTTGCCATTCCTGTATTGGTATTGATCAGATTCCTCGTCTGGCGGCATAGGAAGAAACAATTTCGTTTGCTTGGTGATGCAGAGCTTCTTAAATTGTTGATGCCTGATGTGTCGAAAGTTCGTCCGATGGTTAAGTTTACTCTGTTGCTTGCAGTCCTGGCTTTGCTTGTCTCCATGCTTGCCCGCCCACAGATGGGAAGTAAGATTTCTCATGAAAGACGCAATGGTATTGAGGCCATTATTGCCCTGGACATATCAAATTCTATGCGTGCGGAGGATGTGGTTCCATCTCGTTTGGATAAGAGTAAACTGCTAATTGAAAACCTCGTTGACAACTTTACTAATGACAAGATTGGCTTGGTGGTCTTTGCCGGAGATGCCTTTGTGCAGCTACCGATTACCAGCGACTATGTTTCTGCGAAGATGTTCCTCCAGAATATCGATCCTTCGCTGATTGCAACCCAAGGTACGGATATTGCTCGCGCCATCAACCTTTCTATAAGGAGTTTCACGCAGCAGGATAAAGTAGGGCGTGCTATTATTGTCATTACCGACGGGGAAGATCATGAGGGGGGAGCCATTGAGGCAGCAAAAGAAGCCAAGAAGAGGGGTATCAATGTCTTTATTCTTGGGGTCGGCGATCCTAAGGGAAGCCCGATTCCTACAGGTGATGGAGGATATATGAAAGACAGGAACGGGCAAACCGTTATGTCGGCTCTTAACGAGCAGATGTGTCAAGAGGTGGCCAAAGCTGGCAGTGGAACCTATATTCATGTAGACAATACCTCTGACGCGCAAGAAAAACTTAATGATCAACTTGCCAAGTTGCAGAAAGGAGATACCAGCAGCGTGGTTTACAGTGAATATAACGAGCAGTTTCAAGCCTTTGGAATTCTCGCCCTTCTATTGCTCATCCTTGAAGTGCTGGTTTTGGAGTCCAAGAATCCACTTCTGAAGAATATAAAATTGTTTAAAAGAAAATGAAGTTTTTGAGATATATAGTTTTGTCTTTTGCCTGCGTGACGACACTCGGTGTTAATGCACAGAGCGATCGGGTGTTTGTCCGCAAAGGAAATCGTCTCTATCGCCAGCAAACTTTCGATAAGGCAGAGGTGGAATATCGAAAGGCCCTTTCGAAGAATTCTTCAAATCCCCAGGCCCTCTATAACCTCGGTTGTGCCCTCATGATGCAGAATAAGGACTCTGCTGCCATTGTGCAATATGAAAATGCCGCGAAGATAGAGCAGGTGAAAATGCGCAAGGCAAAGATATATCATAATATGGGTGTAATTTGTCAACGGCACCAGATGTTTGCTGAGGCTATCAAGGCTTACGAGGAAAGTCTTCGCAATAATCCTGCCGACAATGAGACACGGTATAACCTTGCTCTCTGCAAACGCCAACAGAGGCAGCAAGGCAGAGGCGGCCAGAATAACAAGAACGATAAAAATAAGGAAAAAGAGAGACAACAGAAGCAACAACAGGAAAAGCAAGAGCAGAACCCTAAGCAACAGCAGCCGAAAGAGCAGATGAGCAAGGAGAATGCCGAGCAACTTCTGAATGCTGCCATGCAGGAGGAGAAGGCTACTCAACAACGCATGAAAGAGAAGATGCGCCAGCCGCAGAAAAGGCAACTTGAAAAGAACTGGTAGACTTATGTGTAGTAGATGTCGCATTCAGGCGAAATTAGAATTTTGAATATAGGAATTGATGAAAATTAGAAAATTGACAGATATACGGAATATGAACCTACATCTCTCATTTGGAGAAATGTATAGTTTCCTATTATTCCTCTTGCTGTTTTTCCCTTCTTTTAGCAAGGCGCAGCAGGTTTTGGTGTCTGCCCCTTCGCATGTATCGGTAGGAGAGAATTTTCGAATATCTTATACCGTGAATACACGGGATGTTGAGGATTTCCGCTCCGGGCTTAAAAATACAGAGGAGGTAGAGGTAATCGCTGGGCCTTACACCTCGCAGCAATCAAGCTATCAGATGATTAACGGGCATACAAGCTCCTCTTCGTCCATCACTTATACCTATACTCTCTACGCAAACCGAAATGGGATATTCACCATTCCGCCAGCCCATATACGGATAGACGGTAAGACTATTTCCTCACAGACGCGAAAGGTGGTTATCTCCGGACATGCCCAATCGAGTAGTAATTCTGCCCCCCGCATGCACGAAGAAGACCGTCCGCAGATGCGTAGCGCAGGTTCAAAAATCTCGGGCAATGACCTCTTTATTAAGGTAAGTGCCAATAAAAGGCATGTCCATGAGCAAGAACCAATCCTACTCACTTATAAGGTGTATACCTTGTTAGACCTTACCCAGCTTGAAGGGAAGATGCCTGATCTTACAGGTTTCCATACTCAAGAAGTAAAGTTGCCTCAACAGAAGAGCTTCCATATAGAGCGTGTGAACGGTCGGAATTACCGGTGTGTTACTTGGAGTCAATATGTGATGTATCCCCAAATGACAGGTAAGCTGGAAATCCCGAGTATAACCTTCCATGGCATCGTTGTCCAGGAAAACCGTGCGGTCGATCCATTCGAAGCCTTTTTTAACGGAGGATCGGGATATATCGAAGTGAAGCGCGACATCGTAGCACCTGGTATTACAGTTCAGGTTGCCCCCCTTCCGGAGCGTCCGGCAGGTTTTTCGGGTGGAGTAGGCAGGTTCAATATTTCCGCCCAAATAGATAAGACCAGCGTTCAGGCAGGTAATCCGGTCAATTTGCGTATTGTGATTGGCGGGACTGGTAATCTCAAGCTTATCAAACAGCCTCTTGTTCAGTTCCCTAAGGACTTTGACAAGTATGACGCCAAAGTTACAGACAAGACCAGACTTACGGCAAATGGCGTTGAGGGCAATATGATTTATGACATCCTTGTCGTGCCCCGCAATCAGGGGAGGTATGAGATACCCCCTGTAGAGCTGATTTATTATGATACATCGGCAAACGCTTATAAGACATTAAAGACGAAGCCGTTTACCATTGAGGTTGCCCCGGGCAGCGGTAAGGTTGCGGATATGGCGGATTATGCAGATCAGCAGGATAAGGATATCCATGGAATTATGACGGGAAGAAGCGCTCAACATGTTGTTGGCAGTTTTTTCTTTGGCAGCACGGCTTATTGGATAAGTTTGCTAGTTCCGCTGATTGCATTCATCGCTCTGCTTGTTATTTTCCGCAAGCGGGCGATTGAAAACGCCGATATTGTAGCTGTGCGTGGCAGGAAAGCCAGCAAAGTGGCTACGAAACGCTTGAAAACAGCTAATCAGCTTATGTTGCAAGGCCGCCAGAGCGAGTTCTATGACGAGGTTCTTCGTGCCCTTTGGGGATATGTCGGAGATAAGTTGAACATGCCGGTCGAAAAGCTTTCTCGTGATAATATCGCAGAAAATCTTTCGAGTCATCAGGTTGACGGACATACCGTCGGCAAGTTTATCGATGCCATTGACGAGTGTGAGTTTATGCGCTATGCCCCGGGTGATGCATCAGGCAATATGAATAAGACTTTCGAGCTGGCGATGACGGCTATCATGGAGATAGAAAATGTGATGAAAAAGAAGAAGACATCAAAGAAATTGAATATGCCGATCCTGCTTTTAGGCGGGATGTTGCTTTTCCCGAATGTGGCCTTTGGCAGTGTTACCAAGCAGAGTGCCGATCAACTTTATATGATTGGCAATTATCAACAAGCAATCAAGGAGTACAGCGATTTGCTGAAGAAGGGCGTATCGCCGGAGCTGTATTATAACCTTGGCAATGCTTATTTCCGCACGGATAACATTACCCAGGCCATATTGGCCTATGAGCGGGCTCACATGCTCTCGCCCGGTAATGAGGATATAAACTTCAATTTGCAGTTTACCCGAAGCAAGACCATTGATAAAATCACACCAGAGAATGAGATGTTCTTTGTAACCTGGTATCGCTCCGCAGTTAATTTCACGAGTGTAGACCACTGGGCTTATATCGGTCTGGCTTGCATCATCTTGGCTCTTGTTCTCTTTTTGCTTTATCTTTTTGCTTCACGGATGTTGCTCCGCAAGCTGGGTTTCTTTGGATCTGCCGCCTTCTTTGTCATTTTCATTCTAAGTAATCTCTTCGCCTATCAGCAGAAGATGGTTCTTGAGAATCGCAGCGGAGCTATCGTGATTGCTCCTACGGTGAATGTAAAGAAGACTCCTTCCAAGGGCGGGACGGACGACTTTGTCATCCACGAAGGAACCCGGGTTGACATCATTGACAAAAGTATGCAGGAGTGGCGAGGCGTTCATCTTGCCGATGGGCGTGAAGGTTGGATATTGACGAATCAGATAGAAGAGATTTAGCCGATGACACACGCATTTCCCATAGGCATAGACCTGCCGTTGCTGCAATTCTTCAATGGCAGCGATTCTCTTTTCCTGGACGGCATGATGACCGCTCTTACCAATGGCTTTACATGGGTTCCGCTCTATTTGGCTTTGCTTTATATGGTAATAAAGAATAACGAGACGATGCAGCAGATATTCCTCACCATAGGGTGTTTGCTTTTATGCATCTTGCTTGCCGACGGGATGGCGGATGGCATTGCAAAGCCTTTTTTCGCACGCCTGCGCCCCTCGCATGATCCGCTCGTCATGGAGCATCTCGATTTTGTTGGCATTCGTGGCTCGGGCTATTCGTTTTTCTCCGCCCATGCGGCCAACACGATGTCTCTGGCCGTGTTTTTCTGTCTCTTGGTCAGGAACAGGATTTTTAATTTCTTCATGATAGCCTGGTCTCTGCTAAACGGCTATACCCGGCTTTATCTCGGCGTGCATTATCCTTCGGATGTCCTTGTCGGCTTTCTGTGGGGTGCCGTGTCGGGCTTTATTGCTTATCTTGTGTGGCGTAAGGTTTATTTCAAAATAAGTCCGGGGCTCAACTATGTCTCATCACAATATACCCGTACGGGCTATGCGCTCTCTGATGCAGATGTCGTCATAGCCGTGATGGCATTCACATTCATATATAGCATGGTGTTTGCAATTGTAGGATAGGCACGGCGGAATGCTCTTTCATGGATAGCAAAGAGCGGGAGCTGAAGATAAAGCAGTAAATGGATACAAAGCATATACAGATTTCCGATTATAACTATTCGCTTCCAGACGAGCGGATAGCCAAGTTTCCCATTGCCCGGCGCGACCATAGCAAGCTTCTGCTTTACAGGCATGGAGAAGTGGGGGAGGATGTCTTCTACAACCTTCCCAACTATCTTCCGGAGGGGGCACTGGTGGTGATGAACAATACCCGGGTCATTCAGGCGCGCATCCACTTCCGTAAAGATACGGGCGCCCTGATAGAGGTGTTCCTGATGGAGCCTGCCGAGCCCGTGGACTATGAGCAGATGTTTCAGGCGCGCGGGCATTGCTCGTGGCTATGCATGGTGGGCAATCTCAAGAAGTGGAAGGAGGGGGCGCTGCACCGCCGGTTCTCCATCAAGGGGCATGATTTCACTCTTTCTGCCATGCTCTCGCATGGGCGTAGCGCCCATGGGGCCACAGGTACGAATTATTGGGTGGACTTCGACTGGGACTCTACTGATGTCAGCTTTGCCGAGATACTGGAGGCCGTGGGCGAGCTGCCGATCCCTCCTTATCTGAATCGCGAGACAGAGGAGAGCGACAAGACATCCTACCAGACTGTTTATAGCAAGATCAAGGGCTCTGTCGCTGCCCCTACGGCAGGGCTTCACTTTACCGACGCCGTGCTTGCCGAACTTGACAGAAAGGGCATTGAGCGCGACGAGCTCACGCTCCATGTGGGAGCGGGCACCTTCAAGCCCGTGAAGAGTGTGGAGATAGAGGCTCACGAGATGCACAGTGAATATATTGTCGTGCACAGGCATACTTTCGAGCGTCTGCTCAGGCACGACTGCAAGGCCATAGCGGTGGGCACTACCAGTGTGCGCACGCTGGAAAGCCTATATTATATAGGTGTAAAGTTACAGCTCAATCCTGTGGCTTCCGAGGAGGATTTGCATGTTACCCAATGGGAGGCTTATGACCTTCCGCACGACGATAGGGGGCAAGTGCTCGTGGATGGCAGGGCAATAAGCCGGCAGCAAGCTATTCAGAACATTCTGGACTATCTTGACGCCAACGAGCTGGAGGCCTTGCATAGTAGCACCCGGATCATCATTGCCCCGGGCTATACCTATAAGATAGTGAAGGCGCTCATTACTAATTTCCACCAGCCGCAGAGCACGCTGCTCTTGCTTGTCAGCGCATTCGTGAAAGGCGACTGGCGTCGCATCTACGATTATGCGCTCAACCATGGCTTCCGCTTCCTCAGCTATGGCGACAGTTCCCTGCTTATCCCTTAGCCTTAGAGAACCGGGCGGGGGACGAGAGATCCATCTCGGTTGCCCGCCCACTAAGCCCTCATTGGCTCGCAAGTGGCAAATGGTCTGACGATTTCGGCGATTTCGTTCCACAAAATCGCCGGTTTTGTCGTTCAATCTCGCCGATTTTGTGGGACGAAAAGCCGCTTTTTATAAAACGCCTCGAGACTAGGTTTTCAGAGCGAAGTTTTTGGAGGGGAAATAAAAGATTTTCGGTAAGATTTTATATATTTGTAAAATGAATCAAAAAACAGACTATGAAGAAGTTGATATTTGTATTGTGCTGCCTGTTGCTGGCGATTTCCGGCATGGCACAGAACCGTCGCTACTATTGTGAGATGATAGGGCGGCAAATAGGATTCGATAAAGACAAGAAAGTAGCCTTCGACTTCGGCACGACGGTCCCGCGTGATATCTGGGGCGATGTGGCGGATAAGCTTCAGCTTGTAGACGCGAGCGGGAAGGTAATCTGGTTCAAGTCTATGGTTGAAGCATTGAATTTTATGACTGCCAAGGGATGGATTTTCCAGCAGGCTTATTCTTCTCACATAGAAAATGTAGAGTTCTCTCATTTCCTGTTGTATAAGGAAGCGGGTTCCGTTGACGAGGCGAAAGAAGGACTCATGACGAAAGAAGACTGGGACAAGACGCATAATTCTGAGCCTAAGAAACGCAAATAGTTGTGCGGTTCGTAATTTCTTTGTATCTTTGCAATATGAAGAAACATGTGTTCACATTCATTGCGCTGATGCTCTTTATGAGTCTAAGTGCGACGGCCGGCAACAAGAAGAGAGAGTTTCGTGGTGCCTGGATGCAATTTGTAAACGGGATGTATCTGGGCATGTCTACCTCCCAGATACAGCAAATGCTGCTTCAGCAGCTTGACGCCTTGCAGAAGGACGGCGCCAATGCCATCATCTTTCAGGTGAGAGGGGAGTGCGACGCGCTCTACCAGAGCAGCATTGAGCCTTGGAGCCGTTATTTGACAGGCGTGCAGGGGCAGCCCCCCTCTCCTTATTGGGATCCTCTGCAGTGGATGATAGAGCAATGCCATCGGCGCGGGATGGAGCTGCATGCATGGATAAATCCTTATCGTGCCCGCATGAAGACGCCTGCCGTACTGGCTCCGAACCATATCCTGAACACCCATCCCGAGCGAGCGTTTGAGTATGGAGGCCTCTATGTGCTGAATCCCGGGCAGAAGGAGAACAGGGAGTATATTCTGAGCGTGGTGGACGATATCGTGAAACGCTATGATATCGACGGCATGCATATTGATGACTATTTCTATCCCTACCCAGAGGGGGGAAGAGCCATACCTGACGACCGTGAGTTTCAGCTTTACAATAACGGAATCCAGAATCGGGGAGATTGGAGGAGATACAATGTGGATACCTTCGTGAAGGAGATGGGGGAGCACATCCATGCGCTTAAACCATGGGTAAAGTTTGGTGTTTCTCCTTTCGGAATTTACCGCAATAAGAAGAGCGATCCCTTAAACGGGTCGGAAACCAACGGCCTCCAGAATTACGACGACCTGTATGCCGATATACTGAAGTGGGTGAACAACGGATGGATAGACTACTGTGTGCCTCAGATTTACTGGGAGATCGGCAATAAAGCCGCTGACTATCAAACATTGATTTACTGGTGGAATCGCTATGCGGTCGGTCGCCCGCTCTATATAGGAGAGGATGTGGAACGCACTGTAAGGAATGCAGATCCGCAGAATCCGCAGAGCCATCAGCTCTCCGCAAAGCATGCTTTGCACGAAGCTTGTAAGAATGTGAAGGGCAGCGTGTTGTGGTATGCGAAGTCGGTTACGCAGAATCCCGGCAACTATGAGACGGTGCTTCGCACCGACTATTGGCGCTATCCCGCCCTGCAACCGCTGATGCCGTTCCTTGACGATAAGGCTCCCAAGAAACCCGGGAAAGTGAAGCCGGTATGGACTTCTGATGGTTATATTCTTTTCTGGACGGCTCCAAAGGCAAAAAGTTGGGGGGATGAGGTTCGGAAATTTGTCGTCTATCGCTTTGGCAAACATGAAAAAATAGATATCGACAATCCCTCTAAGATTCTTAAGATCACGACAGATACGCATCTTGTATTGCCCTACGACAAGGGAACGGAGCGATATACTTATGTAGTAACTTCGCTTGATCGTGTAGGCAATGAATCGAAAGCTGCAAGGAAAAAAGTAAAGCTGTAGCAACAAAAAGCCAAAAGACCGGAATCTGCCTTTGGCTTTTCCTTATGAAGGATAGTCTTTCAATAAATCGTCCAGAAAGTTATCGAGGTCTTGATCAAGACCTTTCATAAGGTCATCGCCGACAATAATTGTGTCATCGTCAGCCACATATAGCTCCGCGATAGTCTCCTTGTCGTCATCTTCAAGGACAAAGCTGTATGGCTTCATGATTCCCATATTATCAACGGCGTCGTGCAATTTGCGGAGCTCGTCCCGGAGAATGACAGTTACCTCTTTGTAAAAGTTGCCATCCTTGTTCTCAATCCATTGTTCGACCACGCAGCGCGTAATTTCTTGCTCTTCGTCATCAAATGCCAGAAACTCCCCGCTGTCCTGAAACACCCTTAAATGAATATCCGTGATGATGGAGGTCTCTTCTTTGCGGGGAAACTTTTGTGTAATCTTTCGGATAGCACGGTCGATTTGGAGTAAGGTTTGTTCTGTTGCTTTCATATCGCATCGTTAAATTCAATGCAAATATAACGGAATTTATGGAGATGACAAATCTTTTTCTGCTTTTTTTGTTTGTCAAGTGGAATTATATTACTAAATTTGCAGTTAGGAGGACAAATATAAGATAAGAAAATGAGACAGACCATTTTAGTAACAGGAGGAACAGGCTTTATAGGTTCCCATACGGCGGTAGAGCTCATAGAAGCGGGCTATAAGGTTGTCGTAGCGGACAACCTTTCCAACTCAAAGATAGAAGTTCTTGATGGAATAGAGAGAATAACAGGCGTGCGCCCCGCATTCGAGAATATAGACCTTCGTGATAGAGAGGCAGTAGAAGGGGTTTTCAAGAAGTATCCCAATATAGAGGGTATCATTCATTTCGCTGCCTCAAAGGCCGTGGGAGAGAGTGTGCAGAAACCCTTGTTGTATTATCATAATAATATAGTTTCGCTCATAAACCTGCTTGAGCTCATGCCAGAATATAAAGTAAAGGGTATTATATTCTCTTCTTCCTGTACTGTATATGGCCAACCAAAGGCAGGGAATCTCCCTGTAACAGAGGATGCCCCACACCAAAAAGCAACCTCTCCCTATGGCAATACCAAGGAAATTAATGAACAAATCATCTCTGATTATATCCATAGTGGCGCCCCTATTAAAAGTATTGTATTGCGCTATTTCAATCCCATCGGCGCACACCCGTCTGCATTGATCGGTGAATTGCCCAATGGAATTCCAAACAATCTGATTCCTTATGTAACCCAGACTGCTATCGGCATCCGTAAGGAGCTCACCATCTTTGGTAATGACTATGACACTCCGGACGGGACTTGTATCCGCGACTACATATATGTTGTTGACTTGGCCAAGGCTCATGTAGCTGCGATGGCTCGGGTCTTGGATAAAGAAATAGAACCGATAGAGTATTTTAATATCGGTACGGGAAGAGGAAACTCAACGCTTGAAATAGTAGAGACTTTCGAGAAGGCTACGGGCGTTAAGCTTAATTGGAAGTACGGGCTTCGCAGAGAAGGAGATATTGAGAAAATCTGGGGCGATTGTACCAAAGCCAACAACATACTTGGATGGAAGGCCGAGACGCCACTTGCCGATGTTCTGGCAAGCGCATGGAAATGGCAGCTCAAGCTGCGGGAAGATGGCGTGATGTAGATTTGTAATACCGAGCTTTTATAAAAAAGGTAACAATGACACAACAAATAGGCTGGTGGCTAAACGCACCAGCCTATTTGTTATATTTGTTTCAAAAGGCCTGATTAGAAAGGAAGGTCGTCGGCACTTCCTTCTGCAGCAGGTTGCTGTGGGGGAAATGCGTCTGCCGCAGGAGCGGTATCACTAATGACACTTGTCTGTGCAGCCGGCTGAGCACCTGCGACGCCGATACTGGCAGGATCGACCAAGCGGACATCATAAGCACGGATGCTGTTAAACCAGCGTCCTTGATATTCATGGGCGTCAATGTCGAATGAGACCATGACCTCTTGGCCAACCTGTATGTTGAAACGAGCTAAGCGGTCGCTCCCGAACACATCGAAAACCATTTTCTTGGGATAGGCATCATGTGTTTCGAGGACGAAGCTCTGAGCCTTCCACTCTTGCCCCGAACGAGCTGAAACCTGTCTCTTATACACATCTCCGAGCCCACGAGACTCGACGTCATCT
>CAUULA010000066.1:0-15294 GCA_963545855.1 uncultured Prevotella sp. | reverse complement strand
GAGATGACGTCGAGTCTCGTGGGCTCGGAGATGTGTATAAGAGACAGAGTATAGCGGGTAAGTTTTTCCTGCCCAGACAGAAAGAGCTGGAACGGCATATCGCCCATGCAGAAGAACTGCAGGGAGAGGTGTTGAGATACCTTCTCTGTCGGGGCAAGGAAACGGAATACGGGCGTAACCATCTTTTCAGCATAACGAAGGGGTATGAGGATTTCGCGCGGAATGTGCCCGTGAACACCTACGAGGAGCTGAAGGGCGACATCGACCGCATGCGGCATGGCGATCACAATGTGCTCTGGCCGGGGCAGGTGAGGTGGTATGCCAAGAGTTCGGGCACCACCAATGACAAGTCGAAGTTCATTCCCGTGTCGCACGAAGGCTTGCGGAACATCCATTATCAGGGTGGCAAAGATGTGGTGGCCTTGTATTTGAGGAACCATCCGGGAAGTCGTATCTTCGACGGAAAGAGCCTCATCCTCGGCGGGAGCCACTCGCCGAACTACAATCAGCATGGTTCGCTGGTGGGCGATCTGAGTGCCATTCTCATCGAGAACATCAATCCGCTGGCCAACTTGGCTCGTGTCCCCAAGAAGTCGACGGCTCTGCTCTCCGACTTTGAGGTGAAGCGCGACCGCATCGCACGGGAGACGGTGGGCAAGAATGTTACCACCCTGTCGGGTGTTCCCTCGTGGATGCTCAGTGTGCTGGTGCGTGTGCTGGAGCTTTCCGGTAAGCGGCACCTGGAGGAGGTGTGGCCCAACCTGGAGGTGTTCTGGCACGGCGGTATCGCTTTCACGCCCTATCGCCGACAGTATGAGCAGCTCATCACCTCGCCGCACATGCACTATATGGAAACCTATAATGCCTCGGAGGGTTTCTTCGGCATACAGAGCGACCCGGCGGACAAAAGCATGCTCCTGATGCTCGACTACGGCGTGTTCTACGAATTCATCCCGATGGATGAATACGGGACAGACAATCCCACCGTCGTTCCGCTCTACGGCGTGGAGACGGGTAGGAATTACGCGATGCTCATATCCACCTCCTGCGGTCTCTGGCGCTACCTGATCGGCGACACCGTGCAGTTCACTTCCACCAATCCCTATAAGTTCATCATCACGGGACGCACCAAATATTTCATCAATGCCTTTGGCGAAGAGCTGATTATGGACAACGCCGAGAAGGCTCTGGCCTATGCCTGCGACCAGACGGGGGCAGGGGTGAGGGAATACACGGCGGCTCCCGTGTATATGGATATCAACGCAAAGTGCCGCCATCAATGGCTCGTGGAGTTTGCCAGGGAACCTGCCGACCTGCGGGAATTCTCCGATCTGCTTGACCGGAAGCTGCAGGAAATCAACAGCGACTATGAGGCCAAGCGCTCGCACGACATCACCCTGCAGCACCTGGAACTCATCAAGGCGCGGCCGGAACTCTTTAATGACTGGCTCAAGTCGAAGGGGAAGCTCGGCGGCCAGCATAAGATTCCGCGCCTCAGCAACTCCCGGAAGAATATCGAGGAGCTGTTGGCAATGAATAAATAACGCCTTTTACAAGAACATGACGCTCATGAAAAGAATGAAAACGATATACGCCGCCAAATGGAATCTCTGCCGGAAGATCCTGTCAGGACTGCTGTTTCTCTGCCTCGTTGTCTCCTCCTGTGCCCGCATGGGCCAGCCCGACGGGGGATGGTATGACGAGATGCCGCCGCAGGTGGTAAGTGCTTCGCCCGCCGAGCGTGCCATTCAGGTGAAGGACAAGAAGATCTATATCAACTTCAGCGAGTATATCAAGATTGAGAACGCTACCGAGAATGTGGTGGTTTCACCGCCTCAGCTCGAAGAGCCGGAGATAAAGAGTCAGGGAAAACGCATCGTGGTGGAGCTGCGGGACTCGTTGAAGCCGAACACCACCTATACCGTCGACTTCTCGGATGCTATCACCGACAACAACGAGGGCAACCCTCTGGGCAACTATACCTATACTTTCTCTACCGGCGAGATCATCGACACCATGGAGGTGTCAGGTTATGTGCTCGAGGGTGAGAATCTGGAGCCTGTGAAGGGAATCCATGTAGGGCTCTATGCCAATCTCTCCGACTCCGTCTTCAAGAAAGAGGCGCTGCTCCGAGTGTCGAAGACCGACTCCCGCGGACACTTCGTCATCAAGGGCGTGGCACCGGGAGAATACCGGGTCTATGCCCTTCAGGATGCCGACGGCAACTTTTTCTATTCCCAGAAAAGCGAGAAGATAGCCTATAACCACGATATCATCGTGCCCTCGTCGAGGCCTGACATCCGCCAGGATACCCTATGGCGAGACTCGTTGCACATCAACTCTATAGCCCGCATACCTTATACCCGCTTCCTTCCGGACGACATCATGCTGCGGGCTTTCACCGCTACGCTCACCGATCGTTACCTTGTGAAGAGTGAGCGCAAGGAGGCGGAGAAGTTCACGCTCTATTTCAGCTATGGCGGCGACAGGCTCCCCGAGATACGCGGACTGAACTTCAATGCCGCCGACGCATTCGTTGTTGAGCCATCGGAGAAGAAGGATACCATCACCTATTGGCTCCGGGACACGGCACTGGTAAACCGGGACACGCTCCGCATGGAGGTCAGATACGAGATGACGGATTCGCTGGGAAGGCTGCAACCACAGACAGACACCCTCGAGATTCTCTCCAAACAGCCTTACGAAAAACGGCAGAGGGCTTTGGCCAAGAGGCTGAAAGACTGGCAGAAGAAACAGGAAAAGCGGAAAAATAAGGGTGAGCCTTACGACAGCGTCATGCCTCGTGAGGCCTTGGTTCCCAAGTTGAGCGTAACCTCGCAGCTGGATCCCGACCGGAATATACAGCTTTCCTTCGCTTCTCCCCTCGACCGCGCGGACACCGCGATGATACATCTCTACTCGAAGATAGACACCCTCTGGTATCAGGCTTCCTGTGAAGTGAGGAAAGCGGAGAAGGTTCCCCGCACCTATGAGATTGCTGCCGAATGGCGTCCTGGCGTGGAATACAGTCTCGAAATAGACTCTACCGCCTTCCGGGATATATACGGGAAGGTTTCCGGGAAGCTCAAACAGGGCTTCAAGGTGCGCTCCCTTGATGATTACAGTTCGCTCTTCGTTACCTTGCAGGGCATGTCGGGCCGGCCTGTCGTATGCCAGTTGCTCAACGGGCAGGATAATCCGGTAAAGGAAGTGAGGACCACGAGCGGCACGGCCGAGTTCTTCTATGTGAACCCGCAGACCTATTATCTTCGCATGTTTATTGATGAGAATGAGAACGGAAAGTGGGATACGGGCGACTATGACAAGGATTTACAGCCGGAGCCGGTGTATTATTTCCCGGAGGAAATAGAATGCAAGGCCAAGTGGGATGTGTCGAAGACATGGAATCCGACGGCAAGGCCTCTCAACGAACAGAAGCCTGCGAAGATCGTCAAGCAGAAAGCCGACCGGAAAAAGACCGTTACCCGCCGCAATGCGGAGCGTGCAAAGCAGTTGGGAATACCCTATAATCTACAAAGATGATGAAACAATTAAGATATCTTATGGCATCGGCCATGTTCGCTATCGGCGTGAGTGCCACGGCTCAATGCTCGTTCCACAACGACGCGTTCAAGTCGGGAGAGTTCCTTTCCTACAACCTTTATTACAACTGGCAGTTTGTCTGGGTGAAAGCCGGAACGGCTTCCATGTACACCGTGCAGAGCAACTATAAGGGCAGGCAGGCCTATCGGGCAAGCCTGACTACGAGGGGCAACAATAAAGTGGACAACATGTTCGTGCTCCGCGATACGCTGCTGTGCTATTCATCGCTCGACATGGAGCCTCTCTATTTCCGCAAGGGAGCCCGTGAGGGCAAGCGGTATACGGTGGACGAAGTGTTCTATAGCTATTCAGGGGGCAAGAGCAACATCAGCCAGCATCGGATAAATAACGACGGGGAGCATAGCTGGGAGAAGCACAGTTTCAGCTATTGCGTCTACGATATGCTGAATATCTTCCTCCGCGCACGCTCTTTCAATCCGGAAGGATGGAAGAACGGATACGACATCGACATTCCTATTGCCGACGGGAATAGTGTGAATCCCGCCAAGCTTCGTTACCTGGGTAAGGAGAAAATCAAGGCGGATAACGGGAAGAAGTATCGTTGCTTGAGGCTTGCCTATATGGAGAAGGATGGCAACAAGTATAAGCACATTGTCGATTTCTATGTGAGCGACGACCAGAATCACATTCCCGTGCGCCTGGACATGTTCCTGAAATTCGGCTCGGCAAAGGCTTTCCTCGTTGGGATGAAAGGCATTCGGAATCCCATTACGGCGCAGGTAAACTGAATTCTTCCGCTATCTTTCCATACGGGAAGATAGCGGAAGGATGATTCCTATTCGGCTATTTCCTTGATTTCCTTTAGTGTCAGGATGCCAAGAATATTCACGATGGTGAGCTCGTCCTTCTCGGTAGTGAGGATTACGAACTCGTTCTGCTTGCCTCGCTGCCTCTGATAGATATAGGTAATCTCGCCGTCGTCGGTGGTGCGCATAATCTGTTCATACTTGTCTCTCTTGAAAATGCCCAGCGCATAGTCGCGTATGCCCTGTATGAGAGACGGTCGCCCGCACTCCAGCACCTGTATCCGCTCTATCTTCTTGGCAACCTTGCTCACATTCAGGTCGCCTATGTCGGCCGCTCCCACCATGGAGAGCAGGCTCTTCGAGATGTATACGGTCTCTACGCCTTTGGTGTTATCATACTTCTTGAACAGCTCGTCCTGCGCACGGAGGGCGCTGCAAGCCGCGAGGATAATCGTTAATAATATCAGTCGTTTCATTGTTTTATTTCCTTTCTTTACGGTTTAATGTGTTTAATCCTTTGTTCAGGTTCTCCGAGAAGAGCATGAGCGCCTTGCGCGTTTCCTTGTAGGCATCCTCCGGATTGGTATAGGTGTCCTCCTGGAGGGCGAAGGAATTGGCATCTTCCTGCTGATTCAGGAACACCCCGAGGGAGATTAGGAGAAGCAGCGAGGCCGCTATGCCCACGGCCCAGCGCAGCGACTTGCCGACCACTTTCCTTGTAGAGTTCCTCTCCACGATGTTCCATGCGTCGATTCGAGATTCCAGTCGGAGGTCGCCGGGCATAGCTTCGCCGAGGCGGAAGTATTCGGTAAAGAATTCTTTTTCTTCCTGTAGTTCCGGGGGAACATCGTTTCCCGCGAAGAAGTCCATCAGCCGGAGTTCCTCTTCCTCGGTCGCCTTGCCGTCGTAGAATTTGTCGATGAGCGTTTGAATGTCCATTTCCTTTATGTTTTATGATTTTCCGAATTGCGCCCGGATGGTCTTTCGGGCTCTGCTCAGGATGACCCTGATGTTGGTTTCTGAGAGGTTTGTGAGCCGTGCTATCTCGTCGAACGGCCGGTCTTCCACATCCCGCAGCGTGATGACGACGCGCTGGCTCTCCGGCAGTTGCCGGATTCTCGCCTTCACTTTGTCCGACAATCGCGAGGCATCTATGCGCCTCACGATGTCTTCCTGCGAGGCGATGGGGAGCTCCTCTGCCGTGATGCTCACCGTCTTGGTATGCCGGGCACGATACTTGTCGTAGTAGAGCCGCCTCACGAGAGTAACGCAATAGGCTTCTGCCGATTCCATCCTGGGGAGTTCCGAGCGGCGGGTCCACAGTTTCAGGAAAGCCTCCTGCACCATGTCTTCCGCCTCCTGGGTGTTGCCCGAGAGTCTCCACGCCGTCCAGTACATGGGGCGTTGTAGGGGCAGAAACCGTCGCTTGAATTCAGAGGCGTCCATATACCTTATTATATTACTGGTTTCCCTTTATGAGTTCTTCCAGTTGCTCCTTCTTGATGGAGCCCCTGAATTGCACCAAGGCACAGTCGTTGTCCTCCTTGTCGAACCCGTAGATGAGTATTTCCACGATGTTATCGCCTTCCGTACGGCCCAGGATCAAGGCCTTGGAGCCTTCCTCCGTTGCCGAGACGAGTGTCTCGTAGCCTTGGTCTTTCAGGCTGTTGGCACGGTTGAAGACGCCTTTCTGCACCTTCTTTTTACATTTTCCGAGATCGAGCACCTTGATGGAGGAAATGTTTTTGGATATGTCCCCGCCCAGCTGAATCTTGCCGTCCATGACATTCAGGCCTTTTTTCTGCCTGGCATTGAGCATGCTCTGGTCTACGACGACATATTCTGCGGCCTTGGCGTTCTTGAACTTGTTGAAGATGAAATCTGACTGCTGTGCCTGTGCGGAGAGGCATGCGGCGACGGCAAATATTGCCAGGATAAGTTTTTTCATTGTCGTATTGTTTTAAAAGTTATGGTTTCCCCGATCATTCATGAGTCTGTTGAGGTCGCCGGTTCGTATTTTCCCCTTGATCTCCACGATAGTGCAGTCGTCGCTGCCACCGTTCAGGATGAGCAGTTCGCATATTCTGTCGCCTTTCATCTTGGTGAGAATCCTCGTATTCTCGCCGTCGTCGTTCACGTGGACAAGTTCTTCGTATCCCTTGGTATTGAGGTTTCCGAGCGCGTTCCGAAAGCGCTGCTTGGTGTCAGAAGGGCAGTAGCCGAGGTCGAGCACGCGCATGCTGCTTATCTTTTTAACAATGTCGTAGCTCTTCCGGTCGTCCTCGTCGTCGATACAGCTCTTGGCGACTATCTTGCCCAAGGCCATCATGAGGCGTGGGATATGTACGAATTCTGCCTTGGGCTCGTTCTTAAACTGGTCTATCAGGCTGCCTGCGGTCTGTGCGAATGCCGTGTGAGCTGCGATGACCAGGCACATTGTGAGAAATAGTTTCTTCATAATCGTTGGGTTTTGATGGGTTGTTTTCTGAAGCGCTTACAATAGTTCAGACGCAGTTCGGCGGCATTCTGTTACAAGTTTTTTTTCTTTTTGCATGAAAGGATGTTGCCGACAGGAAAACAAAGGGTCGTTGCCCGTTTGACAAATTCGGCGATTTTGTCCATCAATTTCGCCGATTTCGTCAATCTCTTTACGGCTGGCAACCGAGTGTCTGGCGGGGAATGGTCTGTTTCCGGGCGGCCCATGGCGGAGACAGAAGCCTGCAATCCTTCCGCCCGAGACGCATGCACGCACTTTCGCCAAGCGTCTCTCCACGCTCTCCCGTCATTCCGCATTGCCGTATCGATGCGTTGAGGCCATCTGTTTCTGCCTCAAATTCAGGAGCCTTGCCTGTCTTTTTGAATCAATGCCAACAAGTGTTCCACGGCCTCCTCCTCGGGGATGTTGTGTTCCACGCATACCTGCTTGCGGTAGAGCGATACCCTTCCGGGACCGGCACCCACATATCCGTAGTCAGCGTCGGCCATCTCTCCCGGGCCGTTTACGATACAGCCCATGATGCCGATCTTAAGTCCCTTCATGTCGCTTGTGGCAGCCTTGATCCTTGCGATGGTCTCGCGGAGCTCGTAGAGCGTGCGCCCGCACCCCGGGCAGGAAATGTATTCGGTTTTGAAAGTGCGCAGTCGGGCGGCCTGAAGGATTCCGAAGGCGGTCTCCTCGATGGTCTCGGGGCATAGCTCGCCGTCGTTCATCAGCCACACGCCGTCGGCCAGCCCGTCTATCAGCAACGCTCCTAAGTCTGCCGCGGCATCAAGCTGAAAGTCGCTCTTCTCATCCGTCCGGTACATTTCCGAGAAGATGACGGGGTTCTTCAGGCCGGCGTTCATCATCTCGTGAACCAGTGCCCGCTGCTCTCCCGTGCGGTTGGCATGGTTGCTCATGCAGACCGCTACGACCTCGGGATTTGCTTTCAGGCATGGGATATACTCCTCTGCGGGGGCACCGAACTGCAGGACGAGAAACTTTCTCTCGGCCTTGACCATGCTCACGAACGGCATGGCGTTTATGGGAAAGATGGGGTAGACGGCCTTGTCTTTCAGTTCCTGCCGGTGCTCGGCATAGACATTGAAGTCGAGAATATACTGCTTTTCGGCATCCCAGTGGGTGGGGAGCTGGTCTCCCAGATAAAGATAGTCGGCCTTGGAGGTTGTCGCGAATGATTCCTCCGACGGTCTCCGGACGGACGAGATGACGACGGGAACATGCTCGCCGCCGATGTTTCCGATGGCCGCCGTCGACCTCCTTGAAGGGCGGATCCAGTTGAAAGCCTCGCTCGGCGTCCCGGGAATCATCACATGATGTGCCCTGCGGTTGAAGTGATTGACGAGGCGGCGGGCTACGGGAATCTCCTCCTCGGGTTCCTCCGAGAGCGATACGCGCACCGTGTCGCCGATGCCGTCGGCCAGCAAGGCCCCTATTCCCACGGCACTCTTGATGCGCCCGTCCTCGCCTTCACCGGCTTCCGTAACGCCGAGATGCAGCGGATAGCACATGTTCTCCTTGTCCATCTCTTCGACGAGGAGGCGCACCGAGCGCACCATCACCACGGTGTTCGACGACTTGATGCTGATCACCACATCGTGGAAGTCCTCTTTCTTGCAGATGCGCAGAAACTCCATGCAGCTCTCCACGATGCCCTCTGGCGTGTCGCCGTAGCGGTTGCGTATCCTGTCTGACAGCGAGCCGTGGTTCACGCCGATGCGGATGGCGGTGTGATGAGCCTTGCAGATGTCGAGGAAAGGCACGAATCGCTCCGCTATCTTCCGCAGTTCGGCGGCATATTCCTCGTCGGTATAGTCTATCTTGATAAACTTCCGCGCCGGGTCCACATAGTTCCCGGGATTGATACGCACCTTTTCTATATACTGCGCGGCAATGTCCGCTACATTGGGATTGAAGTGAACATCGGCCACAAGCGGCGTATTGAAGCCATCTCGACGGAGCCCCTCCCGGATGTTCTTCATGTTCTCGGCCTCGCGACGGCCTTGCGTGGTGAGTCTCACCAGCTCCCCGCCGGCCTTGATGATGCGCTCTGCCTGGTCGATGCAGGCCTGTGTGTCGTTGGTATCCGTTGTTGTCATCGACTGGACACGGATGGGATTCTCTCCGCCCATGTCGAGCGTTCCGATATGAACTATCGAAGACTTGCGGCGTTGGTAATTAAACAAATCTGTCATGGAATCTCCCCTTGCCTCTCCCAAGGAGAGGCGGCTTTAGTTACATTTATACTCGTAGTCATGAATGGCGGCCAATTCCTCATTGGCTTTCTCTATTTTCGCCCCCAGACCGGCCTTCCAAGCCTCTACTTTCGCGGTCACTTCGTCATCGCCGAGGGCTATTATCTCGGCCGCGAGGATGGCTGCGTTCTGGGCTGCGTTCACTCCCACGGTGGCCACAGGTATGCCCGGAGGCATCTGAATGATGCTGAGCATGGCGTCGAGGCCGTCGAGCATGCCCTTGACGGGCACGCCTATGACAGGCAGGGAAGTGCTTGCGGCGATGACGCCGGGCAATGCAGCGGCCATTCCGGCTGCCGCAATGATGACCTTGATGCCGCGCTCCTTGGCGCCCTTGGCAAATGCCTCCACGGCGTGGGGCGTGCGATGGGCCGACAGGGCGTTGACCTCAAAGGGTATCTGGTTGTCGTCAAGCCACTTGCAGGCTTTCTCCATAACGGGCAGATCGCTGGTGCTGCCCATGATAATACTAACTAACGGTTTCATATTTGATGGTTTAAATAATCGCGAAAAATCCCAGAACGAGTCCCACGAGAAAGCCCGTGAGCACTTGTGCAAGGCTGTGTTGGCGGAGGATAATGCGGCTGGAGCCCACCATTCCGGCGATGACGAGTACCACGCATAGCCACCAGTTGGGGTTGAAGGAGAAAAGAAAGGAGAAAGCCACGATGGCCCCCGCAACTCCTCCGATGGCTGCCGAGTGGGTGGAAATCTTCCACCATACATTGATGACGGCACACACGATTTGTATCAAGAGCGCCGCAAGCAGTATCCGGGCCATAAAGCTCGGGATGTGGAGCATGGTCATCAGATAGTAACAACCAAAGTAGCAGAGGATCGAAATGACATAAGGAACCATGCGGCGCTCCCTTGTTCCCAGTTCGATCAGGTCCCATCCCTGATAGCGGCGGTAAAGGTGGATGAAGATGGAGGGAAGCAGGATGGTGAAGATATACACCAGTCCCAGCACCATGAGCTTGTATTGCCATGGAAGCAGGTTCATATAACTGAAGACAAACAGTGCCATGAGCCCCACCAAAGGGAGGTAGAACGGTGTGAAGACCATGCTCAACACCCTTGCTGTCAATATGATATTCTTCTCTTTCATACTTTTCTTAACCGGGCTACGGGTATTCCCAGCTGCTGCCGGTATTTGGCTATCGTGCGCCGGGCAATGGGGAAGCCCTTGTCTTTCATCATCTCCGCGAGGGCATCGTCGCTCAAGGGGCGGCCTTTGTCTTCCTTTTCCACGATTTCCTTCAGCGTGAGACGGAGCTTGCGGGTGGACGCTTCCTCGCCGTCGGCGGCTACATAGCCGTCGCTGAAGAAGAACTTCAGGGGGAAGGTGCCCCACTTGGTCTGTGCGTATTTGGCATTCACCACGCGCGAAACGGTTGATATATCGAGGCCGGTCTTGTCGGCAATGTCCTTCAAAATCATAGGCTTTAGGTCGGCTTCATCTCCGTCGAGGAAGAAGGTGCGCTGGCATTCTATGATGGCTTTCATGGTCAGGCGGAGCGTGTGCCGCCGTTGCTTGACGGCATCGATGAAGCCCTGCGCCTTGTCCACTTTATCTTTGGCGTAGAGGAGGGCTTCCTTGTCTTGCCGGTTCATGCCCTGCTTGTTGTTGCGATAGGTGTCTACCATCTCGGTGAACGACGGCGAAACGGTGAGCTCGGGGATGTTGCCGTGGTTGAGGGAAAAGCTGATCGAGCCCTCGTCTTCATCTGTCTCGACGATGAAATCGGGTGTTATCTGCTGCAGATTGCGGCCTTCGGTCTCGCCAAGCGACGCTCCCGGCTTCGGATTTAGTTTGAGAATCTCGTTGCGGAGGGTTTCCTTTTGGAGGGCGGTGAGGTTCATTTCGGCCTGGATCTTGTCCCAATGCTTCTTGAGAAACGCGTCGTAGTGCTTGTCGATGACTTCTCTCATGAGCTTCTTCAGGCGGCCTTCCGACCTCCGGTCTATTTGCAGAAGCAGACATTCCTGCAGCGACCGGGCACCGATTCCGGCAGGGTCGAAGCCCTGCAGCACCTTCAGCAGCCGTTCGATTTCCTGTTCCGGGACATCGATGTTATGGTAGACGGCGAGTTCATCGGTGATGGCGTCGAGCGGCTTTCGCAGGATGCCGTCGTCGTCGAGAGAGCCTATCAGGTATTCCATGATATCCCGTTGCGTGTCCGTGAGGTTCTCCATGCCCATCTGTTCCTTAAGTTTATCGTAGAAGGAGGTGGTGTCTCCATAGACGATTTCCTCATAGTCGGCATTGTCCTGCGTCTGCCGCCCGGTCGAAACGGGAGGAAGCTCGTCGTCGCTGCCCAGTCCTTCGAGGGCGGAATCCAAGGCCTCCTCTCGCTCCTCGCGTTCGCTCTTCGCCATGAAGTCCTCTTCCGGGTCGGCTGCGGAGTCTCCTTCCGGGGAAAGGGTGTCGTCGTTCGGTTCCTTGTCGCCGACCTCAAGGGCCGGGTTATCATCCAGTTCGGTGAGCACGCTTTCCTCAAGTTCGTTGAGGGGCATCTCCACCATCTTCACGAAGAGCATCTGCTGCTGCGTCAGGCGCTGTTGCTGAGCAAGCTTCTGGGTCTGTTCCTGTATGAGTCTCTGCGGCATTTATTTCTTGAAATATTCCTTGAGCTGGGCCGCGAAGGCCGACAGCTTCTCGGGGTTGTCGTTGCCATAGCGCTGCCATATCTCCTTGCAGGGAGCGAGCAGCGGACTTATCATCATGTCGGAGCGATTCAGATAAGGGTCGTAAATCTGATAGATTTCCATGATATCGCATATCTTCCGTCCGGGCATTTTGATGAGTTTGGCGAGTTCTTCGATTTCGGGAGTCTCGGGAACCATGGTGATGGGCGTGAGGCGGAAATACTGGTCGAGAATCAGGATGAGCTTGGCTGGGGTGATACCGGAGTCTTCTCCGACGGGCTTGAAGTCTTTTTCCCACGACTCCTGTATCTCTACGCCGTCGTAGAAATCGGATGCCAGCCCGAAGCCGTGCATCTGACGCAGGAGCTTCACGCCCCGGGAAAGTTTCTTGGGACTCTTGGAATAGGTGTTCCACAGCTTCTCGATGCGCGGCGTATCGAGCCTGCGCAGGCGAAACATCTGCCCGTAAAGGAACTCCGGCTGTATGTGAAGTTCGAGCGCGAGGTCAACCAAAGGGCGTGAATAGAGTGCCTTCACGCCTACCGGTTTCCTCAGATAGAGCTGCATGAGGAGCAGCCAGTACTCGTCCGACCAGTTTTTGGGTTTTGCCATAACATGATTCTTTCTGCAAAAATAGCATTTTTTGATGTTATCGCAAAATAAATAAGGTGATAAAAATGTGAAATGGGGCTTATTCCCCACAAATTGACCAGAGGCCCGGTTCTTGCGAGCGGATCAGCCGGGGGCTTCACTTGTTGATGTTGAGGCGCAGTCCCACATTGAGGTTGAACTTCAGCGGCTTGTCGGTGTAGTAGGTTTCCAGGCTGCTTCCGTTCTTGAAGTAATAGCTTGCACCCGGCTCCGCGTAGAGACCGAGGCGAGGGGTCAGGTTGTATTCAACCCCTGCCGCGGCGTTAGCCGACATCTGCAGTCGGCTCATCTTTACCTTCTCTGTGGCCGTGCCGACGGTCTTGTCCTGCATGGGAGCTTTCGCTTCCGTCTTCCCGCTCACCATTTTCTGTGCCTCGCCGCCTGCCGTGAGATACACATTGAGTTGCCTGGTGCGGAAGACGCTGTAGCTCGCATTTACGGGAATCCCTATGAAGTGCAACCTACGGTGCATGGATTCTTCTCTCGGAGGAGTATAACGATAGTAGTCGGAAGAGAGGTAAGTATAGGATACACCCGTCTGGACGCTCCATCGCCGGTTGATGTCATAGCGAATCTGGAAACCCATTTTCACGGGCAGGTGATGGTGGCTCTTCTCCTCGCGATAGTTGCTGGTCATCAGCGACATGTCGCGGAGGGGAGCATCATGCTGGACGCCGTTAAACGGAGGCATGCCCGACGAACCGGCTCCGGCGGCCGTTCCTGAATAATAGACACCCAGTCGCACCTCCGCATTACGGCCGCTGCCCACACGGTATGCCTCCCGTTGAGGTGGCAAAGCCTTGCCACTGCTCTGCGGCGAGCCCTGTGCCGGATGGTGGGCCTTGGGCTGCGCCTTCTCTTTTTCTTGTGGATAGCCATCGGCGGCAGGATTCTCCCGGAGCTTCTTAGAGGTCTCGTCGGGGAGCGCTGGCTCGTGGTTTCCGGTCTCGCTCTTGGCTTTTTCTGCCTTGGCAAGCAATAGGGTGTTGGCGCCCTCGTTGCCGTGTCGGAAAACAGAGGCTATCCTGCTGAATACGGAAGACGGTTTTCCGCCTGACGAATTCGCCGGTTTTGTCTGACGAATTCGCCGATTTTGTCTGACGAATTCGCCGACTTTGTCATTCGAAAGGTTGTCTCCGTGCTCGCTGCCTGCCAGCTCCTGTCCGGAGGTCTGTGGGTGTTCTTGTTTCCAGGCTACGCGGGAATCGTCGGGAGCATCAAACAACCTCGTCCCTACGAGCAAGGCCACGGCGAGCAGGGCGGCAATGCCGGCGGTGCGCCAGACCCATGCCGGCACGGTGCGGACATGCTGTTTCCTCGCAGGCACAGGACTGAGGCCCCGACGGCTCATCTCCCTCTTGATGTCGTCGAGCAAGCCTTCGGGCGCCTTGCGCCGGTAGTCGCCCATCCGGTCGCGCGTTTGTTTCATCCAGTCTTGTTTCATCTTGTGTCTGCTGAGGTTCGTTGTTCTTTGATCATTCGTGCGAGCAAGTTTCTCGCCCGATGGAATTGTGAAGCCGAAGTATCGGGCTTGATGCCGAGCTTGCAGGCTATCTCCTTGTGGCTGAGGCCTTCGATGACGAAGAGATTGAATACCTCTCGGTAGCCTGCCGGCAGTTGGCGGATGAGCCGGGCGAGATAGGCACTGTCCATGCCTTCGGTGTCGGGTTCCTCCTCGGGTATGTCGGGCGGGTCGGACAGGAGTTTCTCAGGAGCCCGCAGGCGTTGTTTGCGGAGGAAGAGGAGCGACTCGTTGACCACGATTCTCGACATCCAGGCCTTCAGCGAGCCCTTGCCGCGATAGCTGAAACTGCCTATGCCCATGAATATCTTGATGAAACTCTCCTGAAGGACATCTTTCAGATCGTCGTCAGCGGTGATGTATCGTGTGCACACGCCCGTCAGATAGTCGGCATAGCGACCATACAGCTCATCCATGGCCGAGGAGTCTCCCCGGTTGAATGACCGTATGATTTGTTGTTCGATATTGTCTCCAGCTATGTTCATCCTATACCAGCGGACAGTAACTTATAGGTTTTCGTTCTGTTTTCTGACTGCAAAGATAGAAAACCTAATCCTAAAATGCCGAGGTTTTTATCATATTAACATTTTGTCCGGGCAGGTTTTCTATCTTGTTTTTTGCACTTGCAGACAATCACTTGGGTGCCGGTGCGGCTATTATCAGAAAAAAGTTGTATTATCGTTTGGTCCCGCTGAGAAGGAAAGGCGTGGGATCCTTCAAGTAGTTAGTCTGTCCCTTGTCCACGGATATGTTTCCAAGCAGAAGTTGTAGCTGAAACTCTTTCTTCGAGGAATCATAAGATCCAAAAGAATAGGCGCTGTTCATGTAGAACAGAATCTGCACTTGATGCGCTGCTCCGCCATAGTTGAGTGATACCAAGAGGGGAGTGGGGTTGGCAAAGAATATCACCGGCGAAACACGGGTGAAATAGATGCTGCACTTGATGTCTTTGTCCTCCGCGCTTTCAAGGGCGGTCTTGAGGGCGTTGTCTTCCACGAATTTTGCCAACAGACTGACAGGGAACTGCTTCACGGTTACCGTGGTGTCTATGTCGGCACTCCATTGGATGTCGAGGGAATCGGTCTTGTCGTTGGAGTTGTTGGGGTTTTGGCTGGGATAGATCAGCTTGCCGGCATAGTTGCCTCTCACGGCATTCAGGCAGGCCGCAATTTCTTCCTTGGTGAGCGTGTATCCGTTGTCGTCCGTGTTGCAGGAGGTTAGGAACATGGCTGCCATGCAGCACAACATTACTGAAAAGATTTTTAAATTTCTCATTTTTCTTATTGTTAAATTGATGAATGACTGTCTCTTATACACATCTCCGAGCCCACGAGACTCGACGTCATC
>CAUULA010000065.1:0-15830 GCA_963545855.1 uncultured Prevotella sp. | reverse complement strand
GCATTAAAGGGTATAGTATTATGATTTGGACGATTATCATAGGGATTCTTGCCGGTTTCATCGCCAGCCGGCTTTTCAAGCATAAGGGGTCGGGGTGTCTCGTCGACTTGTTGCTCGGCCTCGTAGGCGGTTGGCTTGGCGGCCATGTCTTGGGCTGGCTTGGAATCACATGGGGCGGCACTCTCGGCGAGATCGGAACCGCCGTTGTGGGGGCCGTGCTCCTGCTGTGGATCGTCTCGCTGCTCACTAAGAGATAGAGGGGTCGTCCTTGTTTGGGCGACGGGTCGGGACAATCTGCCACCAAGGGGATTCCTGTCGTGGGGAGCATCCGGAAGAGTTCTCTCCCTGATTGGTTTGATGCAGAATGAGGCTTCGTTGTGGAATGTCGGGCAATCCTGTGTTTCGGGATATGGCGTTCGTAGTTTCATATATGCAACTAAATTCTTGCTTGTTTTAATGTTTATCCTTAAAATCCAGGCCGCTTTTTGTCAGCAGACTTCTCTTTGCCCGAAAACGGGGCTGGTTTTTGCTGTTTTTGAAATTTGCTGATAATCAGAAGATTGCGATGTTCTGTGAAGTCTTGCACATGAATTTATAAGGGAAATCTTGGTAAAGAGCGGCTAAAAGGCAAGTAAAAGGCGGCCTTTTGCCTTGTCGGCAACGGCTTTTTACAAGGCAGATAACGGCAAACAGCAAGGTAAAAGGGCGCGAAAAGGCTTCGGAATTGCTGAAAAACGACCTCTTTTTTGCTAAAAATGCGGTTTCGGAGAGTATTTTTTTCTCTGGATCACGATTTTTATTTGTAAAGGAAAAAGAAATCTTTACCCGAGTCTTTAACTTAAAAGCGTTAATTCAGGACAGACTTAAAATGCAAGCCTTGCCTGTCTATTCACCGAGAACCGACTGCGGCAAGGCTTACGAGAGAATTTATGAATTGTTATGTTTCCGTCTATTTAAGATATTTCACGGCCAGCTCGAAGAGCCCCTTTCGATAGCTGTCATAGCAGTATTTCTTCAGCTCGTTGATGCCTTCTACGACGAATTTCTTCTCGTCCGAGTTCAGATACTTGCCTCCGCTCTTACATAAGTTCATGATCTTGTTAGCCATCGAGGTGCGGTAGAGGTCGCCGCCCTGCTCCTTTTCCGCGTTTTTATAGAGTTCCCGGAGGTTTCCGAAGCGCGAGAGGAACTCCTTGGCGGAGCTCACACTGTCTGACCTTGAGAAGGAAAAGGCATCCCAATCTATGTTCTTGAGCCCTTTCAGCTGTTTCAGGTCATTGAAGTTCCAGATGGTGAAGCCTTTAGAGTTCTTCGGGTCTTTCCCGTAGATGATCCACAGGGAGCCGGAGGTGTTGCCGTCTTTCTCATCGTACCATACCAGCGCATATACCGTGCGGAAGTCCTTGTTGCTGCCGTCCCTGAAGTAGGCGAGTTTGTAGTTGCGGGCTTTATAGGTGCCGAAAGTAGCACTCTGTCGGTTGTTTTTGCCATAGGCAATGGTTTTGGTTTCACTCATCTCTTTTCCGGCGTTCTTCGTGAAGTTGCCGTAGGCATCATTGTCGTCTTGCTCGAATGCCTTCATGATTGACTTAAGTGCTGCTGACTTCGACTTGGGGATGCTGAAATAAGTGATGTTGAAGCTGTAGTCTTCTCCTTTCTCCGTCGACTTGCTGTTAATGTACTCGTCCATGCCGTTGCCGTTGAGGAAGGCGGTCGTGGCTTTCTTCAGGTGTGTCTGTGCACTTGCCGTGAGCGGCATGGCCAGGATGATGGCCGCCGCAATCAATAGTTTCTTCGTCTTCATGATTCTATGGGTTTTATTCGTAAATGTTTTCTGTCTCTTCATTTTCTATCATCTGGGCCGTCAGAAGTTCCTGTTGGATGATGTAGAGGTCGATGGCCTTATCGGCCGCAGCCTGTTTTCTTTCGAGTTCCCGCAGTTTCCGCTCCACCTGCCGGTCGGCATTTTCTTGCGGCGATGTTACCGCGGCTTGCGCCATGTAGCTCTTCGGGGGTCGCGGAGCCTCGTGCCTCTTCCGTCTCTTTACGGGTTGCCGGGGTTCCTTGAACTCTGCTTTCCGGCTTGCCGTGTCGGTTCCCAGGGTCGTGGTGGAATCTGCCGACAGTGCGAGAACGGGCTGTCCCGAGGGCTGGGGGAGGGCTCTGTCGTTGTCTCGCGGCCACAGGATGAAGAGCAGGAGAATGACGGCCGCGGCCGAGAGAATGGATAGAAGGGCTGCCTTGGCCTTTCTCCGGGGCGCCTCGGTCTTGTCTTTCCCGCTCATCTTGCCGAGAAATACGAACATTTCCTGATAGGGCTTCCATTCCTCCCCGACCTCTGCCCCGGCGAAGTAGTCGGCGAGCAGGGATTCTTCTTTCGGCGTCGTTTCGCCCTGCATGTATTTTCCGAGCAGGCGCTCTATGTCCTTATCTGTTTTCATACCTGTCTTTTCGTTTTATTTCTTCAAAGAGTTGTTTTCTTGCTTTGCTGAGTAGTGTCGCCACGGAGCCTTTCCCGATGCCCAGGAGGGCGGCTATCTCGGCATTGGATTTTTGCTCTGTCTGCCTGAGCCGGAGTATCTCGTACTCCTTGGAGGGGAGTGCCCGCATCTTCGCGTCCAGCCATTGTCCGGTCTCGAGGCTCACCAACCGGTCGTAGGGGGTGGCATAAGCTTCGTTGGCCACCGACTGGCCCTCGAGTATGCCGAGCCTCCTCCGGCCTCTGAAGTGGTCGATGCAGAGGTGCCGGGCTATGTGTCCCGCGAGCCGCAGGCAGTCTTCTGCCGTGGAGAATTCGGCGTGGTGCAGCCATAGTTTGAGCAGGGTGTCTTGTGCGATGTCCTCTCCTGACTCCTCGGGAATCTGGTAGTTTCTGCTTATTTGCAAGGCCTTCTTCCGCAGACTTTCCGCAATTTGTTCGAATTCTCTTTGTTCCATTCTGCTAATATAACGGGAAACGGCGGGATTTATCAATGATTTTAACTCTTCTTAAGATTCAAGAGGGACAGTAAAAAAATGTGCGCATAGAAACTATGCGCACAAAATCCGTCTTGAGAGGATTCCGGAGCGGGGGAGACTCCTTGCCCCTCCGCCCCGGTCTCTCATGTTTCCGCGGCTTTTGTAAGCCGTTATCGTTTGCTATAGAATGCACAATAACAAAGGTATATCGTGCAGAGAAGTATAACGAAGACGCCCCCCGTTACTCCCCACAGGTCCATGAAGAGCCCTATGACGGGAGGAATTGCGGCTCCGCCCGCAATCGCTGTTATCATGAGACCGGAAATCTGGTCGGCCTTCTCGAGGCTGTCTTTCAACGCCATGGCATATATGATGGAGAAGACAGAAGCTCCGAAGAACCCTAATGCCCCGATTAATGCCATGTCCAAATAGTCAACTTTGATGAAGATCAGGGCAAGCACGCTCAACAATGCCAGCAGGATGTTTATTTTGAAATACTTCACTTCACTCACTTTCGTGAGGAAGAAGGTGCCGGCAAATGCGCCGACCGTCCTGAGCAGGAAGTATATCTGAGGAGCCAGTTTCGTCTGCTCCGGCCCCCAGTTGAATCTTTCCGCCATGAGTTTTGAGCTTATGAAGTTGGTGGCGACATCATAGCCGACGATGAAGAAGATGCCTAAGAACAACAGTAGGATGCTCTTGCTTTTCAGAATCGCCCAGGTTTCTTTCACGGAAGTTCTCTCCTCCATGCCCTGCTCCCTTTCGATGGGGACAGACAATAACCATATCGCGGAAAGCAAGGTGATTATGCCCAGGATAGGGAAGCAATAATACCACTGCTCTTCCCCGAAGCTGTGCAGGGCGAGCAATACTATTTCCGGACCGGCGAGTGAAGACAGCGCCTTCACCACTTGCCCCGCCGTCAGACCGCTTGCCAGGTATTTCGGATTCGTAAGTACATTCTTCAATAGCGGATTCAACGATACTTGCAGTATGGTATTGCCAATGCCGAGCAAGGCGAAGGCCACGAGGCAGATGGCGCCGTTATAGCTGACAAGGGGCAAGAACATACCAATGACGGTAATACCGAGGCTCAGGAGCACCGTGTTCTTCCTTCCCCACCGGGTCATCTTGTTGCCTATCGGGATGCCGAGAAACAAAAACCATATGAAGACCATGGAAGGAACGAATCCTGTTATGGTATCCGACCAGTTGAATGTCTTCTGTACATAGTCTGATGATATCCCCACGATATCGCAGAAACCCATGACAAAGAATCCTAATAAGACCGGCAGCAGCTGAAAGGCCGTAGATTTACTTTTCATTTTTGATTTGCTTATTCCTTTTTCTTATTGTGGACAGGCTGGGGTAGAGGAAGTTCCCCAGCTTTTTTGAGGTTCCGTTCCCATGACGAAATGAAGCTCACCTCCTTTCAGAAGTTCTTCACGATACATCCAGCAGTCGTTTAGAGGTTTGCCGTTCCATACGGCCGATTGTACATAATATGGATTCTTTCCCTGCTTATCGGTTGTAATGATGAGTTTCCTGCCCTTTCCCGTCATCTTGTTTAGTTTGATGACAGCTTTATCGAAGGTAGGACTTCCGAACTGAAAGGTCGGTCGAACGGGCGTGCCGCCTTGGACATCGAACAGCCCAAGGGTGTTCAATACATACCATGCTCCCATCTGTCCCTGGTCTTCATCCTGCCCATATCCGTATCCGTGTTCCCCCGTATTACCATAGAATTCATCACATATCATGTGGGTCCATTTCTGCGTGAGGTATGGAACGCCAGAGAAATTAAACAGCCACGCTATATGCAGACAGGGCTGATTGCCTTGGTTATAGGCGGTTTGGAGGCCGGAGAATGCGTCAGGAACCTTGCCTCCTCCGAAAATATTCCTCTGTGATTCCGTGAAGATATTGTTCAGGAGCGTGTTGAACCTGTCTTTTCCCACTTTGCCTATGAGCAGTAATGGATTCTGGGGGACAAAGAAGGTGTACTGTGTGGCATTGCCTTCCTGGAAGCCTCTCCATGGTTGTAATGGATCAAAGTTGTCGATAAACTTTCCTTCAGCATCTCTTGGATGGATTAATTTCAAGTCTTCATCGAAAAGCCGAGTCCATCCGTTGGAGAGCGAGATGAATTTTTCGTGGTCGGAAGTCCTGCCCATGGCCTTTGCCCATTGAGCCATGGCGTATGCGCTGAAGCTGTATTCCAGAGTATGAGACGCAGAGAAGTAAGAGCTTTTGTCGTCCGTACCGAATTCGATGTTGTCATTGTGTGGAACATAACCACTCTTTACGAAGGCCCCGACATCCTTCTTTCCCGCGCCTTCAGGCCGGTTTTCGCCGCATAGTTCATTTTTTGCGGCAGCCTCATAAGCCAGTTCTACATCATAGTTACGGATTCCGCAGTTATAGGCTCCAGCAAAAACGATGGGCATCATGTTGGTTCCCACACCTGAAACAAATTTGCTGGCGGCGATGCCGTCGCCTAACCATCCCGCATCCTTGTATACAAGCAGTTGGCTATTGACGAAATCGTTATAATACTCAGGGTAGGCAATGGCCCAAAGAGTGGTGAGGTTCCAGTAGGCTCCCCACATCGCGTCTGTATTGTAGTGGTTGAATTTTGGCCTCTTGTTCTTGTCCAGAGGGATGTGGCCAATGGTCCCGTCGTTCTTGGGGTATGCGCCATTCACATCGCTGGCAAGGCCGCGTCCCAGCAAGGCATGATAAAGGCCGGTATAGAATTTGGTCTTGTTCACCTCGGATTCATCTGTTACCTCGATTCTGCCCAGGTATTCATTCCATGTCTTGGTGGCATTTCTGCGAGCCGTGTCAAAGGATAGTTTTGAGGCTTCAAGCTGTAGATTGTTGCGGGCGTTCTCGATAGAGGTGTAAGAGAGCCCTATCTTTACCTCTATCTGCTCGTTTTCTTTTGTCGTGAAATTGACGCTCATTATAGCACCTTTGCCCTGAATCTGACTGGCCAAACGGGGTGCCTCCCCTTCATGGAAGACGGAGGCAGAGTTGGGAATCTTACTCAATACCGCGTAGAAATACATCGGAACAGTAGCTTCCTGCTGATATATCTTTACATATTCAGGCTTTGTTATCACATAGCCTTCAACGACATTGCCGTTGATATTGCTGATGTAGGCATCCTTCACCTTGCCACTTTCTCCCTGCAGGTTTCCTATATTGAATAGAATGCGGGCGTCTTGGGTTGCGGGAAAAGTATATCTCTGGAATCCCACCCGATCGGTTGCGGTGAGTTCCACCTTTGTCTGATAGTCTTTCAATATTACCGTATAGTAGCCGGCTGTGGCATATTCCGTGCTCTTGTCGAAGTTGGATCGGAAGCCTTCCTCCGGTCTTTCCACTTTTCCTGGCACGGTTTTTAGCGGCCCAACGACTGGTATCAGTGAAACGCCGCCCACTTGAAACTCATGGAAACAAGGGAATCCGTCAATCGAGCGGTGGTCGTCTTGATAGCCTATGGCTTCCCATCCTTGCTTGTTGCCATAGGTGCCATTCGTCGAGGCACTCAACTTTGCCATGCCAAAAGGCATGGAGGCCGGAGTATAGAAGAACCAGCGACTATGGGTAACACCAATGTTTGGGTTTACATATTTCGTAAAGTTCTGGGCGGAAGCCAATTGAATACCTATGGCTAAGGCAGTCAGAGCGGCATGTCTAAGGTATCTCATTCGCATTTTAGAATTATTGATGGCGTGTACCGGAAGCATTTCCTGCTTTATTACACGCTGCGTGTAATCGAGTTACAAACAGCGTATAACCCGATTACCAGCTGCTGGTAATTTAGGAAAAGGCTTCCGGCATGCTACTATTTGGAATCATTTGTTATTTCTCGTTCTTGTAAATTGAAATCAGGCCTAACGACTCCAATGCCGCGTCCTGTGTCAGCAACTGGTAAAAACGCTTTGGAGAAGCACCTGTCCAGTCCTCGTAATAGAATCCTTCCTGTGTGCGGGCATCTGTGAAAGCGTGATTCATGAAGCTTACATAGGTGTCGATATACTTGGCCGCGTTCTTGTTGTATTTTGTCAGTTCGGTGTAGGCTTTCAGCAGTTTAGTGTTAAACCATGGGTCAGAATCAGGATAGGCGAGGGCCATACCGTTGCGTGGACGGACAAAATAATTGTACCCTCCTTCTGCCGACAGTATTGCATCCGTGAGATAATCCTGATTGCCCGTTACTTCATACATAAGGACACCATTTGAAACCATTACTCCTGTATTATAGGTCCACTTGGTCTTGTTAATCGTTCCGTTAGCCTGCTTGTCATTCCAATAACAGTTGTCCTCGGGATCTTTTAGGTTGGCTTTCAGCCAACTATACAGTCTCTTTGCCAGGTTCAGGACTTCGTTCTTCTCACTGCTATTGCAGACTTTATAGTATCTCAGCAAGAAGTTTACGGCATAGCCGTTGGCACATGTGGGCTTGTTGGAGTTGCCGTTTCCCTGGATGTTCTTCTCATCTTCGTTCCACCAGAGCCCACCGTCAAAGATATTGTCCTCTCCGGCCTTTAGGAAGGCTACGATATTCTTGCAGTTCGCAAGATAGGTGTCGTCCTTGAGTAGGTTATATGCCTCTACCATCTCGATACCACAGATAGCATTATCATCATAGTAGCGTGTACCCCGGCCAGTTCGGCCATTTGTGGAAGAGGCATAGGCTCCGATATTATTTGCGGTATTATAATAAACGGAGAACTGGTTTACGAGGGTTGCATAGTCAATATTGTATCCTAACTGCTGAAGCAAGGCCGCTCCTGACAGAAGGCCTATATACCCCCAGAGATAAGAATGCTCTGGATCGCTAGACTGATTAGGAAAATTCTCCTTGTAGAGACCGGCATAAGTACCGGTCTTTATTTTATAAAAGGAGTTGATCTTGTCAAACAAGGCCTTTGCCTCGTCTTTATAGACAATATTCGTTTTTCCCGCGTTATTCTTGTTCACAGGGATATATGGCTCGACATCTGTTCCGCCACATGCTGATAGCAGGAACAAGGACATGGATATTATTAAAAACATTTTTTTCATATTAGCTGAACATCATGGTTTATTGTTAGAGTGAAGTTACATTTGTGAAGGTATGCGTCATCAGATTGTTGGCATTGGTATCAATCGTGATAGTAGCATGGGTGTTGTCTAATGCCCCCCTCATTTTCCAGAGATGATCCCATTGCGACCATGAAAATTCGTGCAGTTCATAGAAAGAGGGAGACTCATTGCCGCTTGGACGCTCAGCACTGATCTTGTCGCCGCGTCCCCAACACATGTCTCTGCCATTCACCTGGGCGATGAAGTAGTAACGCTCTTCTATCCAGCTTAACCAGCTGGGAGGATTGGTAGATGGGTCTGCGGGATTCAAGAAGCGGATATCGCCGTCGCTGGCAAACTTTCCGTTGCCGGCATATTGTAATACTGCGATGTTGTTAAATGTAGCACCCCAGATACAGCGAACCGATGTATTGATTTTGTCTACTGACATTGACAATGTGTTAAAGTTAATGGTAATTCGGCTAACTTCTCCTCCATGCTCAATGGCGGTAGCCTCTGTTCCCTCCTTGAGCTTGCCATTGACATCAATATAATAGGTATAGGCATCGCTTCCTGTAGAAGACAGGAAGGATACATCTCCGGAACCCAGCTTGGTATAGATGCAAAATACTCCGTTTGCCACTTGCCTGAATTGTAGGCCACCTTTGCCACCATTTTCTGTGGCAGCTCCATAGAGGTAGAGATTTGAAGGTATATTGTCAATGCCTTCCCCTCGGGTTACGACTATTTCAGCGACTTGGCTGCAAGTTTTCACCTCCCCTCCCTTGGATGCCAAGACGGTCCATTTGATGGTACCTGTCCCTTCGGGCTTGATTCCGGCATTCCGTGCTATCGTGTTAATGTCTGCCTGTGTTATAGTGAGTTGCGGCTCCGCGCCCAAATCGCTTTTGTAAGTTGCGAGTGGCTGGGAGAAGTCTCCATCACCCTTGTCAAATAAGACATTGTATAGAATGATACCTCCGTCTTCAGCTCCACCCCCGGTCCATGATAAAATTACGGGTACGCCGGAAGTTACATCCAAGGTTATCGATTTTGGAGAAGACAATTCCGTCGGCGTAGTGAATGTGGGATTGAAACTGTAATCTTCGTCATTACACGAGGTTACGGCTATCAATAGCGTAACAACCAAATTAAATAATAATATTTTTTTCATCGTTTTACCTTTTCAATTACCAATTAGAATTCTGTGTCAAATTAGCATTCAAGTCTCTTTCGTGTTGAGGAATAGGCCACAAGTAATGTTTTTTGGCATTAAACTGACGGTTTTCAACCCTTACATAGCCGTTGTCAGTACCTATGGCCTCACCAGTCTTGATGCCATGGCAATAGCCGTTCAATACCTGTTCGGAAATTTTCCAGCGCATGATGTCCTTATGTCTCAGACCTTCCATTGCCAATTCAGAACGGCGCTCGTTTCTGATAATCTGAATAAGCTCATTCTGTGATGTAGATGGGAAATCAAGAGCAGAGGGCTGAGTGAATCCGGCACGCTTTCGGATAAGCCTGATAGTAGCACCCCATGTGGAAGCGTCTAGCTGACCGAGCTCCGCATTAGCCTCTGCATTCATCAGCAGAATGTCTGCATAACGAATAAGAATGGGATTTAAGCCTGATCGTAAACTCTGGCGATAGGTCTTGTCCCAGTATTTCTTGACATAATAGCCGGTTGCAGAACAGTCGGAAGTAACGCCATAGCCATCCTGACCTTGTCCGGGAGTGCAGTCGATGACTTGTATGCTTTCGTTAGCCAGTGTGTAGGAATTTCCTGTATACATGACTGTCGCCGCCAAGCGAGGATCCCTGTCTTTGTATGGATTATTTTCATCGTAGCCTGACTGTACATCACGGATATTCTTGCCATTCAACATGATATAGCTGTCAACCAATTCCTGTAGAGGAGAAAGTTGAGAGTAGCCACCCATCGACGGAGGGAGGAATGAATACATGATGTTGTGTTCTCGGCTTACGGGGCGATACTGGGCGTCTAGTATAACTTCACTATTTCCTTCGTTGTTAATCTCGAAAAGACCGAGATAGCTGGGGAAGAGAGAAAAGCCGCCTTGAGTCATAATTTCAGAAGTCAGCTCTTTTACTTTCTGCCAATTGCCTTCAAAAAGATGGATCTTTGCCTCAAGGGCTATGGCGGCCCATTTTGTAGCACGGCCCTTATTAGCGCTACTATAAGAGGTAGGCAGGTAATTATTGTTGATAATTTCATCTAAGTCTGCAAGAATGTTGGCGATGAGTTCTGACTTTGGCGTGCGTGGTAGCTTTTTACTTTCTGCCACCGTTATTACATTGGTGAAATAGGGAACATCACCAAACTTTGTATAGAGCTCATAGTAGTGATAGGCCCGGATGAATTTAGCTTCACCGATGTATCGTTTCTTGAGTGATTCTCCGAGCTCTGGTACCTTATCGATGTTGTTAAGCACCTCATTGCATTGGCGGATACCAGAGTATTTCGTATCCCATACAGATAATACATAGGCATCGGCAGTGGAATAAGTTCCGTTTCCTATACTTTGGGTATATGCTGATGGCTGTTTTGTATAGGCATTGTCTGTCATACATTCGCTCCACATCTGTTCATCCATTGTAGCAAGAGTCAGATAGCAAGTATTAAGTGCCTCGTAAGCTGACAAGGAATCCTTAGACCAGAAGGTAAGGTCAGTCTTTCTATCATAAGGAGCAGTCTCCAAGTCAATACATGATGAGATTGATAATGATAGACAGGATGACATAAGCAACATTTTAATCTTGTTATTCATAATCTTATGTACCTTTAAAATTTAACATTGATCCCAAAAGAATACACCTTTGAAACAGGATAGGCTCGACCACTACCGTCTGCATTATATTCCGGATCCCAGCCGCCTTTCATTTTATCGAAAGTGAGCAGGTTTTGTCCACTAAGATAGATTCTGAATTCTGTAAGGCCTGTTTTGTGAATGAACTTCTTTGGAAAGGTATATCCTATTTGTATATTCTTCAGGCGCAAATATCTTGCATCGAATATCCAGAAATCTGACTTTGCCGCATTGTTAGCAGATTCAGATCCCATGGTAAGACGGGGATAACCCGCATCACGATTTGCCGTGGTCCAATGGTCTTGGTGGAAATCGAGAACCGGACCTTCATTGTTGTTATGGAATGCCTCGACGGATTCTCCGCGCATCCAACGGCGCCGTTTCCCGACCCCCTGCCACATCATAGACCCATAGAGGCCCTTGTATTCAAACCCATAAGAAAATCCAAATGTGTAGTGAGGAAAATCATTACCCACAATAAATCGGTCGTCATCAGCTTTGATAAGGCCATCGCCGTTCTTGTCAATATAACGAATATCGCCAGGCTTAGGAGTAATACCCTCTAGGCGGGGACCTGCGGCACACTCTTCCGCTGATTGGAAATATCCATCAGACTTGTAGGCATAATAGGAGTTCATGGGGTATCCTTCTTTAATAATTGTGTTTACATCACCACCGCCAATAATTATTTCGCCGTCAACATCCAATACCTTGTTAAAGGTATCAGAAATATTTCCTGCGAAATGGTGGATGACCGGACCAGTTTTGAAGTCATAATTGATCTGAAGTTCCCAACCTCTGTTTTCTACCTTTCCCGCGTTCTGGATCGGAGCACCGTTTCCATACATGCCCGGAACAGGTAGATTGACAAGAATGTCGTTGGTCCTGTTATTGAAGAAATCCAATGATAAACGAAGGTCGTTATTGAGCAACCCTATATCAAAGCCGAGGTCAGCCATACGAGTGGTCTCCCACTTGATATTTGTGTTTACGGAGGAGAATGAGGCCGTGGGTACGAGAGTGTCTCCAAAACTGATGCCTTGCGTTACTTGTACGGTCTGCATATACTGGTAGAGCCCTATGCGATTGTTGCCGACAGTGCCAAGGGACCCCCTGATTTTCAACGAAGGAATATAAGACTTCAATGGCTCCCAGAACTTTTCTTCCGAAATACGCCATCCTGCGGATAGCGAGGGAAATATACCAGAGCGGTTTCCTTTTGCGAAATAAGAAGAATAGTCATTGCGGATGTTAATTTCCAAAAGATACCGCTCGTCATAGTTATAAGCGAGTCGGGCAAAGCCGGAATACATAGACCATGTGTTCTTGTATCCGCTGTTGTTTACATCGTTACCGGAAAGCGAACCGACGAAGACATCATAATTGGAATTGTCAGTAAGACGCTGCGTTTGAAAATTCTTTTCAGTATAACCTTCATATGAATAGCCGAGCAGGGTATTGAAATTATGCTTCCCAAAGCTCTTTTCATAGTTTGCCAGTAGAGATGTGGTCATCTTGCGTGACTCATAGTTCTGAAGGTTGATGTGATTCTCTGTATCTCCAGAGCCTCCGAGCGAATGACGATTCTCATGCATATTATTATTGAGCAGGCGGATGCCTGTATTGGCAGTCAAGGTGAAACCGTCTAAGAGATTATAGATTAGCTGCAACGTCCCTGAAAGGTCGTCATTGGTATTCCTGCGATAACCACCATTCATAAGACGCTCCAATGAATTGGAATTACTACCACTTGGATAGTTGTAGCTTCCGTCTTCGTTAACGATATTATAGATTGGGGGCATGCGGTTAGTCTGTTCGACTATCCATTCTGTCCAGTAGGCATGCTCGGTGATATCGTTTCTCACGAACTCCGTGGTTATATTCATCTTAAAGTGTTTTGAAAGTTGAGAACTCAGATTTAGTCGGGCATTGTAACGCAGATAACCATAGTCTGGGCCTTTGAACATGCTGTTCTGATTAAGATATCCGAGGGATGCAAGGTAGGTTGTGTTCGCGTTGCCTCCGGAAACCGACAGGTTGTGAGACGATTGGGGGCTATGCTTGTGATACAGCTCTTCTATCCATTTCACATTAGGCCCTTGCTCTCTGAACTGTTTAATCTGTTCAGCGGTAAACTTAGTTGATCTGCCGGAATTGACAGCCGCCTCATTGTATAATTCTGCATAGATCCAAGAATCGGCAATGTTCGGCAGGGAAGTAGGACTTTGTATGCCATACATGAAATCATAATTGATCTGTATGCTTCCATTTTGTCCTTTCTTGGTTGTTACCAAAACTACGCCGTTAGATGCTCGTGAACCGTATATGGCGGTCGAAGAGGCATCTTTCAAAACGGAAATCTGGTCAATGTCCTGAGGGTTCAGATTTGCCAGGGAGCCTTCAATCCCATCGATGATAACCAGAGGTGAGTTGTCATTCAATGTGTTTAATCCACGGATATTCATATTCGGGACGCTACCAGGATTAGAACTTCCTTCTTGGATGATCAGGCCGGGACTTGTGCCCTGAAGGGCTTCCAAGACATTGGCAATCGGTTTGTTCTGTAGCTCTTTTGACGAAATAGAGGAGACAGAGCCTGTTAGGTTTACTTTTTTCTGACTGCCATAACCGACAACTACGACATCATTCAGCATTAAATTATCGGACAAAAGATTTACTTCCAAGTATTTACGGCCATTAATCTTCACCTGTTGTGTGGTGTAGCCAATATAAGAAAAGGTTAGCATGTCATCCGACTTAGCTTTAATAGAGAATTTTCCGTCAAGATTGGTTGCGGTTCCATTGGTGCTGTTTACTTGTACTGTTACGCCAATCAAAGGTTCCCCATCACCGAGCACTTTCCCTTGTACAGTTATTTCCAGACTTTTCTGTGCCATAACAGGCATGGCAGACAGAATGTCTAACGATGCAATGAGGGTTAATAGGATTAACCTGCTTCGCTGTTTAGAACATAAATTTAGTTTCATAAATCCATAGGTTGAAGTTTATTTTATAGGTTTTTAGAATCTCACATGCGCCTCTATGATTTTGCAGGTCTTCCCCTCTGCTTTCCCGAAAGGGCGTATGGAGTATTCTCCGATGCATGCCGGCACGATGAAAGTTTCCACATAGTGCACCACGAAAGGTTCGAAAGCTCCGCAGGGACTTTCCACGACGACCTCCTCTCCATCGGTCAAGTTCAGCACATGGACGCTGCCTGCATTGTGCAGGGTTATTTTCTCGTCAAAAGTGTAGCGGATAGTCTCGATGAATTCGTTGGGATGGAGTCCTGTGCGCTCTTTCTTGCAATGTGTGGTTTCGCAGAGTGTTTCAAAGCGATTTGCCAGATGCTCATAGACATATTCCGTGTCGCGCTCCCACTTGATGATCTGTTTTCCTCTCTCTATGTTAATGGGGCGTGGCTTGCCATCCAGTCCCAGTCGCTGCCAGTCGTAGAGCTTGAAGGTGAAAATGTTCGGTGTCGTGCTGATTTCCAGCACCATGCTGTTGCGCCCCGAACAGTGGATGGTGCCGTTGGGGATGAGGAAGTGGTCGTGCTTCTTGGCCGAAATCTTATTGACATATTTCTCTACGGGGAATGCCTCTCCGGTTTCCTGCGCATTGCGGAGATCATTGATCATATTAGTGGAATTAATCCTTCCTTTCAAACCAAGATAAACCACAGAGTCCTTTCCGGCATCCAACAGGTAATAGCTTTCATCCTGAGTGTAATGAATACCAAAATTTGTTTGAACAAATTGCGTGGTGGGATGTACCTGCAGGCTTAAGTTTCCTCCGGACATGGTGTCCAAGAAGTCGAAGCGTATCGGAAAACTTTTACCAAACCGGCTCTCGACAGCTTCGCCAAGCAAGGGTATGGTCTCAAACAATACAAGATCTTGAGCGGGAAGCTCGAATAGTGTTCCCCCCACATTGAAAAGAAGACTGTTCTCCTCCGGTACGCAGTCGAAGCACCATCCGTAGTTGTCCTCTGAGCAGTCTAAGTCGCAAACCTCTTTCATCCATTGACCGCCCCATGGAGCAGGGTCAAAGAATGGCACGACTCTGAAAGGCTTTCTCGCGGTCGTCCGGACTCCCTCCATGAAGGTCTGATTACTGATCATCTTGGGCCTTCTCGCTTGGTTGCTGTCAATCCAGTATTCGATGCGGTGCGCCGAGGCCAGTTCATATTTGTATCGGTCGCAGATGTTCCAGTCGTTGAAGTATCCGCGCTTGTATTGGAGCGAGGGAGCCTCCTTCTGATTGTCGTATCCCAAGGCCTTAGCCTCGTGCCGGCGGAATCTTTGCTGGATTTCCCATCGCGCCATGTCGGCGTAGATCACGGGAGCATCTTCATCAACGAATTTTGCCGCGCCCGTACCTATTATTATAATAGGCTCATTCTTGGATTCAGTTAAGAATTCATCAACTTTCTCCTGACAGAAGTATTCGTCTAACGAAACATTGGAGATGAAGCCGAAAAGCACATCGTCGGTCATAAACCGCTGCGTGAGTCTCTCGATGTCCAGTTGAGATTTCATGAGGCTTTGGGTTGATACAATCCTGCGGCCAATTTTCTCGAAGGCTGCGGCGAATTCCTCCTCCATAGCTCCTACATAGAGGTCTATGGCCCATTGTTGCCGTTCTCCATACTGACTTTCGAGCTCCGATATGATACTGTCCCAACCTTCATATGCCACTCCGTCTACCCGAGTTGCTGGATATTTGTCATAGTTGGGTTCTCTCATAGACTTTTATATTTGTTCAAACATATATCTTTTTGTGCAAATGTAATCATTAATTTCTTAATAAGCAATAAAAAACAGGAAAAAATAAGGCTATGACTTTGTTTTTTCGTTTTTTTTTATTTTCATTGCTATTACAACTGCAAAAACCAGACAGACATAATGCTGTCTCTTATACACATCTCCGAGCCCACGATACTCGACGTCATCGCGGATGGCG
>CAUULA010000064.1:0-15839 GCA_963545855.1 uncultured Prevotella sp. | reverse complement strand
GAGTCTCGTGGGCTCGGAGATGTGTATAAGAGACAGGTGATGGTTTTGGCAACAGAATCCTATTAAGCTCTGTACCGGAGATTGCCCCTCGTCCGACGAAATCGGCGATTTTGTCCCACGATTTCGGCGATTTTGCAGGACTATCCCGGCGATATTGTCAGGCTGAAGACCGCCTTTGATTTTCCCGGGAGCAATCGCCTCCAGACAAAGGGGCATCCGTCCATACAGGAAAAACCGGCAAAACTATCCCTGCGAGGCATGCCGGCCCTGTTCCGGAAGGTATGAAAGCAGATTATTGCCGGTTTCGCTTTTTTTTCTTATCTTTGCGAAATCAAATACAAAACCAACTCTCATGAAACACTTATCTTTGCTTGCATTTTTGGCATTCGCCCTTTCCGCACAGGCCCAGAAGAAGCCGCTCGACCATTCGGTGTACGACGGCTGGCAGCACATTGCTGCAGCAGCCCTGTCGGCCGACGGCAGGATTCTCACCTATCAAGTAGACCCCCAGGAGGGAGACGGCACTCTCTTCATCCGGAACAACCGCACGAAGAAGGTCGTCTCCGTGCCCCGGGGCTATAGGGCCCATGTCCTGGACGACGGCACTCGCGTAGTATGCCTCGTCAAGCCGCTGTTTCAGCAGACGCGTCAGGCCAAGATCAAGAAAAAGAAACCCGAGGACATGCCCAAGGATACGCTTGCCGTGGTCGACCTCAGAACGGGCAGCATAAGGAAGTTTGGCCATGTGCTTTCCCACAGCATGGGGAGGCATGCCGCAGAGGCTGTAGCTTTCAGCGTCGGCGACACGACCCTCATCCCGAAGAAAGAGCGCAAGAGCAAGGATGTGGGAAAGCCTCTATTCGTCTATCACTTTGCCAACGGGCGGACAGATACCCTCGAACATGTCGACCTGTTCGGCATGAACCGGCAGGGAACCGCATTGGCCTATACCCGTAAATACAAGAAGCACAAGTCGCAACTGGAGCTGCTCGACCTCCTCTCGGGCAAGTCTACCCTGCTCGGCGACACCTTGTCTTATTATTCCCTGCCACAGTTCAGCCACGACGGAACCAAGATGCTCTATCTGGAATCTGCCGATACGGCCGCCACGGGCAACAAGCATTGTGCCCTCTATGAATATAAGGTGGGCGCGGGGAACAGCCGCAGACTCGTCGGGGCAGAGCCGCAGGACGGCGTTCCTGCCGGCTGGGGAATCACCGAGAACGGCTCGCCGCACTACAGCCGCGACGGAAAGAGAATCCTCGTAGGCATCCAGCAGTATACCGCTCCTGACGATACCACCCTTCATTCCTTTGAGACACCCGCGCTCGACATATGGCGCCACGACGCTCCCATACTTCCCCCGGCCGAGAAAGCGAAGCTCGACGAAATCAAAAAACAGACCTGTACGGCCTCCGTCGTCAACGGAAAGCTGGTACCTCTGACAACCTCCCTCTACGACAACATTCGTCTCGTGGATCGCGGCAACGCCGAGTTTGCCTTGTCGGTAGATCGCACCCCGCACATGGTGGAGACCCAGTGGAACTATCAGATACCGCTCGCGGTGAGCCTCGTAAGCCTCACTACGGGGCAGCGCAAGGAAATCACGGCGGGGCGGATAAGCCATGTAACGGCATCGCCGTCGTGCAAGTATGTAGCCTGGTACGACCTCCAGACCAGCCAGTGGATGGCTTACGAAGTGGCAACAGGCCTCACACGCAGCCTTACAGGCAGCCTCGGCGTAAACTTCTTTGACGAGGAAGACGACCATCCGATGCTGAAAGACGCTTACGGATCAGTGGACTGGACGGAGGGCGACCGCGACCTGCTCGTCTACGACCGCTTCGACCTCTGGCGAATACCCCTGTCGGGCGGCAAGGCAGTGAACCTCACCCGGGGCGAAGGCCGCGGCAGCAACCGCATCTATCGCTATGTCAAGACCAGGGACGAGGATGATCCTGACTATATCACTGCCTCCGAGAGGCTCCTGTTGAGTGTCTTCGACAGGACAACCAAGAGAAACGGCATCGCCACCACCAGCCTCGCCGCTGCCCTGAAAAAGCTCCCGCTCGAGGAATACATGTTCTCGAAGATCGTCAAGGCCCGAGACGCGGGCTACTATGCCTATCTGAAAGGCAACTTCCAGCACTCAAACGATGTCTGGCTGGCAGGCAAGGACTTTGCCCGGCAGCAGAAAATCAGCAGCATCAACCCGCAGCAAAAGGACTACAACTGGGGCTCCGTGGAGCTGGTTCGCTGGATGGCTTTCGACGGGAAGCCCATGGAAGGGCTGCTCTACAAGCCCGAGGACTTCGACGAAGGCAAGCAGTATCCGGTCATGATTTACTTCTACGAGAAGTATTCCGAGAACCGCTACCGCTATGTGGAGCCGCAGCCGAGCTGGTCGACCGTGAACCTCGCCTTCTATGCCAGCAGGGGTTATCTGGTCTTCGTGCCCGACATCGTCTATACGGCGGGCACTCCGGGCGAGAGCGCCTATAACTGCATCGTCAGCGGAGCCCAGTTTCTCACGCGCTATCCATGGGTGGACAAGCAGAACATGGCCATCCAAGGGCAGAGCTGGGGCGGCTATCAGGTGGCCTACCTCATCACGCGCACCCACATGTTCAAGGCTGCCGAGGCCGGCGCGCCCGTCTCCAACATGACAAGTGCCTTCGGGGGAATCCGGTGGGAAAGCGGTTCGAGCCGACAGGGACAGTATGAGCAGGGGCAGAGCCGGATAGGCCGCAACCTGTGGGAAGCGCCCGAGCTCTATGTCAGCAACTCCGCCCTATTCAGACTGCCGGAAGTGCAGACTCCGCTCCTCATCATGCACAATGATGCCGACGGCGCCGTGCCATGGTATCAAGGCATAGAACTGTTCATGGGGCTGCGCCGCCTGGGCAAGCCCGTATGGATGCTCGAATACAACAACGAGGCACATAACCTCAAGGAACGGCGCAACCGCAAGGACCTCACCATCCGCCTCCAGCAATTCTTCGACCATCAGCTGAAGGGTGCGCCGGAACCGGAATGGATGAGGAGCGGCATCCCCATCCTGCGCAAGGGACAGTATTTCGCATACTGACACGCCGCCCACGATTTGCGCACAGGCCACGAAAACATCAGCTGAACGCGATAATATTCCGTCCCGGCGATTTCGTCTTTCAAAAAAATATGCTATATTTGCATCCGTAAACAAAGAGTCAAAAACCATAAGCAACAAACAGAAAATGAGAAACCTGCTGATATCATGTTTGCTCCTGGTGGCCGTTACGAACGCCAGAGCACAGTCGTTACCCGTATATCTGGATAATTCCAAGTCGATAGACGAGCGCATTGAGGACGCGCTCTCGCGCATGACGCTCGATGAGAAAATACGCGTGCTGCACGCACAGAGCAAATTTTCCTCGCGCGGGGTGCCCCGCCTGGGGATTCCCGACCTATGGACCGACGACGGTCCTCACGGCATCCGCCCCGATGTGTTGTGGGATTCGTGGAGAGACGCGGGGAAGACCAACGACTCCGTGGTGGCCTTTCCTGCCCTCACCTGTCTGGCTGCATCCTGGAATCCCGCCCTCGCCGGCCTCTATGGAAAAAAACTCGGCGAGGAGGCACGCTATCGTGGCAAGGACATGGTGCTGGGTCCCGGCGTAAACATCTATCGCACCCCGCTGGGCGGCCGCAACTTTGAATATCTCGGCGAAGACCCCTTCCTCACCTCTACCATGGTTGTCCCCTATATTCAGGGATTGCAAAACAACGGCGTGGCGGCCTGCGTGAAGCACTTCGCCCTTAACAACGACGAGGCTAACCGGCACGAGCTGAATGTCATCGTGGACGACCGCGCCCTGAACGAGATCTACCTGCCCGCCTACAAGACAGCGGTGCAGAAGGGTAAGGTGTGGGCCGTGATGTGCGCCTACAACTATTACAACGACCAGCCGATGTGTGCCAACGAGAAGCTCGTGGTGAAGAAGCTCAAGGGTGAATGGGGCTTCGACGGCGTCGCGATTACCGACTGGGGAGCCCGGACGACCACCGACGATGCCGTGAAATACGGTCTCGACATGGAGTTCGGGACACATACCGACGGGCTTCACAAGGATTCCAAGAATGCCTACAACAACTACTATCTCGCCTTCCCATACATGAAGGGTATCATCAGCGGCAAATATGGCACGAAGGAACTCGACGAGAAGGTGCGCCGCGTGCTGCGCCTCTTCTTCCGCACCAACATGAATCCCGACCGGGAGACGGGATTCCTCTGCTCTGAAGAGCACTATGCCACAGCCAGAAAAGTAGGTGAAGAGGGCATTGTGCTTCTGCAGAACCAGCGCAATGTGCTGCCCCTCAACCTCCGGAAGGCAAGGCGCATCCTCGTCGTAGGCGAGAATGCCATCAAGATGATGACGGTAGGCGGAGGCTCTTCCTCCCTCAAGGCACAGCACGAAATCACGCCCCTCGAGGGACTGAAAGCCCGCCTGAAAGGCATGCATATCGAGGTGGACTACGCCCGCGGGTATGTGGGCGACACCACGGGAAACTACAGCGGCGTGCGCACAGGCCAGGACCTGCGTGAATACCGGTCAGAGGAAGAACTCATCCGAGAAGCCGTAGACAAAGCCAGAGGAGCCGACTACATTATTTATATAGGAGGTCTGAACAAGAGCGAGCATCAGGACGACGAGGGCTATGACCGCCTCACCTATGGCCTCCCCTATAATCAAGACCGACTCATAGAGGCGCTGGCACGGGTCAACAAGAACATGGTTTATGTCAATATATCGGGAAATGCCGTAGCCATGCCATGGAAGAGCCGCGTCCCCGCCATCGTGCAGGGATGGTTCCTCGGGTCGGAGTCGGGCAAGGCGCTGGCAGCCGTGCTCACCGGCGATACCAACCCATCCGGCAAACTGCCGTTCACATGGCCTGTCAAGCTGGAAGATGTGGGAGCACATGCCCTCAACACTTATCCCGGGACATGGCGTCCGGATCATAAGCTCATCGACGAGGAATACAAGGAAGGCATCTATGTGGGCTACCGATGGGTAGACCATGCCAAGACCACACCGCTCTTCGCCTTCGGCCACGGCCTCAGCTACACCTCTTTCAAACTGTCTGACTTGCGTGCCGACAAGGCCGCGATGACCCGCGAAGGCAAGATTACCTTCACCGTGAAAGTGAAGAATACAGGAAAGGTGGCCGGCGCAGAGGTCGTACAGCTCTATATCCACGATGACGAGAGCTCGCTGGAGCGTCCCTATAAGGAGCTGAAAGGCTTCCAGAAAGTTTACCTCGAGCCCGGCGAAAGCAAGGAGGTAAGCATCACCATAGACAACGAGGCACTAAGTTTCTACGACGACAAGACCGGATCGTGGAAGTCGGAAGAGGGCTACTTTGAAGCCCTCGTGGGCAATGCCTCCGACAACCTGCCCCTGAAACTGAAGTTCCAGTTAAAATAATAGAATGCCAGCCTATGAAGCCCTTCTATGCTATCGTGATCTTTTTAGGTCTTTCCTTGTCGGCCGTACTGGCCAGCCTGCACAGTTATAAATACACTAAAGCAAGCCTTGTGGCCGACATGAACCAGGCTCTGGCAAAGACCATCGGGATGAAAACAGAGGCGTGGATAACCCCCGACACCATCCGCGACTATCGCCGGAGCCTCAAAATCGATGCCCTAAAGAAACATTCCATCATATACTATGCCCTTGACGACCGCACGAAAGGCCTGCGCAGCAACAAGATGAAATGGCTGTCGAAGGGCAAGAGCGTGGAGTTTCAGGGCTATGCCAATTGCTCTATGGCAACAATCTGGAGCTTAAGCGACCAGCGGCTGCCACTACTCATTCTATCCTTAGCGGTCGGCTGGATGGCTTTCTGCATTTTTTCGCAACGGGAAAAACACGATGAAATGGGGCTTTTCTGCTCTTTGACTTACTCGGAAACGGACAACCGTATCTATAATCGCCGCCATGAGCCCGTCAATTTCACGCCCATGCAGGGACAGCTGGTCAGGATGTTTCTCAACTCCGGCAACCTCCGGCTCTCCAAACAGGAGATTTGCGATACCCTATGGCCGAAGAAACCTGATGCCAACAGCACGCTCTACACCTTGGTAAAACGGCTGAAGCCCATCCTGAAAAGAGAGGCCGGGCTCAGCGTCGTTTCCGATCGGGGGAAAGGTTACCGGCTCGAGAAAGGATAAATGTCAGACAGTTGTCAGACAACATCTTTGATTTTGCGAGACATCCGTCTTATCTTTGCGACAAAAACAAGCAAAGATGAGACGGATTCTTTTATTTCTGATGATAGCGACAGGCATGTATCCTGCCCATGCACAGGAACAGAAAACGGTGAATTTAGACGAGGTGAAGGTAGAGGCGGCACGCATCGTGAACCGCCCCGACGGGCAACTCATCATACCGTCGAAGGCTCAGATGGAAGCTTCGACCAACGGATTCAACCTCCTGAACAAGTTGGGGTTGCCCTCCATCAGGGTGGACGCGACGATGCGTACCATCACCGCACTGGGCAATCAAGGAACAGTACAAGTGCGGATAAACGGCACGATTGCCACTAAGGACGACCTACTGGCCTTAGACCCGAAATCTTTAAAAAACATCGAATTCATCGACAATCCTGGGGTGAGATACGGCGAGAACATCGCCTATGTGCTCAACTTAAAGACCCGGAGATCCGACGAGGGCTATACGCTTGGCGCAGATATGGTCAACTCACTAAATACAGGGCGAGGCGACAATGCCGTCTTCGTCAAGATGAACCACAAGAACTCCGAACTCGGACTGTCCTACGACTTCGGATACCACGACTTCAGGGGAACGAGAAATACCGAACGGTCGCACTACCTGCTCACCGACAACACCCTGAAGGCCATAACCCGAAACGACATCAGCAACCGAGAGCGCAGCTTCGAGAATACACTGGAAATGAAATACACCCTCGCCGACTCCGCCGCCTACATCTTTCAGGCCACCCTTTCCGGTAGTTCCAAGCTTCGTCCGGGCGACTTCGAAGAGCAGGAAACGAGCGATGGAATGGGGCTTTCCAATACTTTTCAGCTATCAAACAACAAGATTCTGACGCCCTGTCTGGACCTCTATTTCTTCCGCCGGACAGGCCGCCGACAGTCTTTTACCGCCAACTTCACAGGCACACACATGGCAACATCACAATATAACCATCGCAATGAAGGAGCCGACTACCAATACCATGTGGAGGGAAAGACATCGTCGCTCATGGCCGAAGCCATTTATGAATACAGGCTCAACCCCCTCACCGCTTCCTTCGGGCTAAACTATACGCAGAAATATACGCACAATGAATACACGGGCGATGTCGACTCGCGGAACTCCATGCGCAACAGCAGTCTCTATCTCTTCGCTGAAGTAAAGGGGAGATGGCACAAACTAAGCTATGTGGCGGGATTCGGAGCCACGAAATTCAACTACAGCCAAGGAACCCACCGTTACGGCTTCCAGCTCTTCCGACCGAAAGTTACCCTGGCCTATGTCTTTTCGAGCGTATGGAAACTACGCTATACGGCCGAGACGAGCGGGCATGTATCGCAGATAGCCATGGTGAGCGACACCCGTATCCGCAAGAACAGCATGGAATGGACAGTAGGAAACCCCGACATCAAACCTACCCGCAGGACGGACACCAGCCTGCGCCTCTCGTTCGACAAACCGCGAATCAACAGCAGCACAGAGTTCTTTTTCCGCCACAACGCCCATCCCAACATGGCCTGTTACGAACGCATGGCAGACAACCAGTTTCTGTATTACCAGAAAAACCAAGGCTCCATCGACATGTTTTACCTACAGAACAACACCCGGTGGGACCTGATAGCCGAAAAACTGGTCGTCTCAGGATATGCCGGCATCTACCGATACTTTAACCGGGGAGAAGGCTATCATCACTATCTTACGGCCTACAACATGGGCGGCAGCATGGAGGCTTACCTCGGACGATGGACGCTGACGGCAAACATCGACAACGGATGGAAATTCATGGAGGGCGAGACCTGGAACCGGCAAGGAGCAGCCCTCTGGCTCACGGCCACCTGCCGCATCGGAGACTGCGACCTCTCGCTCTACTGGCAGAACCCGTTGAGGGCACATCCGACAATCAACGAGACGGGCCTCGTGAACCGATACCTGCAACGGGAAGTCATCCTCCGGGGCAGCGACTACGGCAACATGGTGTCGTTCAACCTTGCGTGGAAGCTGAGCAAAGGCAGGAAATATCGCGAAATACACAAGAAGCCACAATACAAAGACACGCAGACAGGAATTATGGATTAGACATGAAGAAACTGCTCATACTCATTCTTGCCGTGGTAACGCTGACCATCGTGAGCATCCTTGCCCTCCACCCCGACCGCCGGAGCGACCTGGAGAAGTTTCGGGAAGCCATGAACTTCGTAGAATTCTGTCAGTATATGGACACGGCTTACGGATATTCCTTCAGCTACCCGGCGTTTTTCCAAAGGGAGGAATACCCTGATTCGGCAAAAGGGCATGCGCTGTTTGGCTATCACGCACACAACCTGAACCTTGTAATCGAATGTGAGGTGGTGGACACGAACCGGCATGAAGTTGCAAAGGATGACTTCATCGACAAGGGCAGCGTCAGGCTCACGGATGACTACAAGTATTATTCCCATCACACACACAAGGAAAACCACTGCTTTATCCTCACTTTCTATTACCCCCGGAAGGCAGAAAGCGCAGTAGAGAGAATCATCTATCGGGTCAAGGAATGGAAACCTTTTCCGGAGGAAAAACTATCATTAGGAAATCAAAAGCCTTAGATAGCAAGGACTATGGCAGATGAATCGTCTCACAGACAGGAGGCTATTCCCAGAAAACAAGCCCTTGATTAAAGAATGTTAAAGTGCGTCTTCGGGAATAGGGGAATCTCAAAAATCTGAGTATTTGCAGATGAAAGCACGAGCGAAATCAACAATTTCCCCGCGACTTGACTTGTAAAATTAAATTAAACTCAAATTAAGACAAAGATGAAAAAGATTTTTTTCAAGCCCCTGATGGCTTTGGCAATGATGCTGGTAGCAGCCTCTTTCACTTCCTGTAACGACGACAACAAGGAAATTCTCACGCCGTTGACAAACAAGACGATTGTCGGAACATGGGAGAAATTTGCCCAGAAAGCAAACTTGACCCATACGAACGGCAAAGAGAAGAAGACCTATATGGTTACATGGACATTCGAGAACGGGCAAATAAAAGACATCACGGTGGACAACAAGCCGCTGGCAAAGGCCGACGAGAAGATACAGGAGTATCTGAAAACTGCCAAAGTACAGGCAAATCGCATAGAATTCCAGGAAAAGAACAAGGCTAACGCTTACAAATACGACGGCAAAGCTTGGGTCTCGGAGGAAAAAGACATCGAGTACAAGTTCAACGAAAAGAACGGAGATATCAACATTTCATTCAAGAGTCAGAAGCCTTGGAACGGCAAACTTACCGGCACAAAGGATCTCATGCTTCTCAATTTGAAGAGCATGGACGATGATAAAGACTTCGCATCTTCTGATATCATCCTCTCTTTCAAGCGCGTTGCCGCCCCCAAGAAATAACCCCTCATAAAAAACAACAAAGTAATAACTCAAAACTCAAGAGGCCGGACTCCCGAAGGTGTCCGGCCTCTCTTATTCTTTTAACTCGCCTGTCTACAACAGACTCTTGATTTCCGCATCCAGGTCTTTAATCTGTTCCGAACGCTTATAGAGCGAATTGCCCCTGTCGATAAGGAAGAATGAGGGAATGGCCTGCACATTATAGGTGCGGAGCACCTGCCCGCTGCCGTCCTTCACGCTGATCCACGGCAGAGCTGCGGTCTGCGTTTTCCAGAAGTGTTCGTCGCCATCTACCGACACCTGATAGATCTCCAGCCCCTGCGCATGATACTTATTGTACAGATCGCGCAAGGCCATGATGCGCCCGGCACTTTCCTTGGTGCCGAACGCATGGAAGTCGAGGAGCACCACCTTGCCTTTCAAATCGGTCAACCGGCGCGTCCTCCCCTTGTTGTCCTGCAAAGCGATATCGATAAGTCCGGCCACCGAAACCTTGCTGGCATCTATCTGGCTGGCAGCCTGTTCACGACGAAGAATGCGCACATCCTTCATCCCCTCGAGGGCTATGTTATGCAGGTTGACGCCCCGCTCTGCCTTCGGATAGAAGGTGTCCCAGCTCGTTGCGACCGCCGCGAACACCTTCACATCGTCGGCATTGGCACGCGGATTGAAGACAAGAGCCTGCATATTGCCCAGCTGATAGGTCTGGAAGAGGGCAAAATAGGCATAGGCCTTCATGGGTTCCTTGAAGATATAATGAGTCTTGATATTCTCCTTGTAAGCCTGAAGAAGGCCTGCCACGGCCACCTGGACGCTGTCTACGCCCGTGCGGGGATCATTCACCGTCGCGTTGATACGGTTCTGGAGGTCTATCTGAAGCTGTGCCAGCTCCTTGATCTTGGCATTGTCGTCAGAGCCTTCAATCTCATATTGCGAGGACATCACGGGATAAGAGGCCTTCACCTTGATGCTCTCCGTAGAGTCGACAGCCACATTGATAATCTGTCCGGCTATCCGGAGGCGATAGAACTCCGGCGCCTCGGGAGCCTCGCCGCTGAAATGAAACGAACCGTCCTCGGCCAACTTGACGGAATCTACCGCCACGGGGCCGTTCAGACTCATGTTCTCGAAATAGAGAACGGAATCCCTGGCCTCGCTGATTTGCCCCGACACTTGAAACTTCTTGTTGCTGCATGACACCATGCCCAGCGCTGCCAGTGAGATGACCGCTACTGACGAGATCTTGAATATCTTCATTACGATTGAGTTTTCGGTTTACAACTACAAAAGTAATAATTAAATATGAATTGCCAAAAGGGAATGATATTTTTTTCCATTTGCCACTTGCGTTATTCAATCTTTTAGCCTATCTTTGCCAAGGAAACGGTTTACTGCCATGAAGAAAAATATTCTTACATCAATAATCCTGTTGCTCACACTCACCGTGTCGTGCAACCATAACCATCAAACCACTATGAAAGAAAATCCGCAAAGCCCCTGGGAAGAGCAGCTGAAAGCCGAGATGCCCCTGCTCGGGCACCGCAACTGGATCGTCGTTACCGACATGGCCTATCCCCTGCAGTCGGCTCCCGGCATAGAGACGCTCTATGCCGACGAAGAACTTGAAACTGTCTTGACAAAAGTGAAGACAGCCATCGACTCCGTTCCCCATGTCTTCGCCCATGTCTATCACGACCAGGAAATGGACTTTTTGACCGATTCCATCGCTCCCGGAATCGGAAAAGTGAGGGAAACCGTCAGCCGTCTCTATGGCAAGGAAGCCAAGAGCATGGTGCACGAGGATATTATCACAAAACTTGACAAAGCCAGCAAGCTCTACAAGATTCTGATTATCAAGACTCCGCTGGCCATCCCCTACACCAGCGTTTTCCTCGAGCTCGACTGCAAATACTGGTCGGCAGAGAGACAGCAGCAACTCGACGAGCTGATGCGCAAATAGCAACTTGTGGCAGGTCGGCCGCCACCCCATGGGCACAGAGCCACCGCCTGCCATCTCGGCAACGGCTTCCTGAATGGCAAATTCGCCGGGATTGTCCGACAAAATCGGCGAAATTGTCGGACGAAATCGGCGATTTTGTCAAATCGGCGGCAACCTCTCGTTTTACGAAGGACAAACAGCCGGTTGGCTTTCAGAAACTTCCAGTCTGCTGAAATTCAGCCGGACGGTTTCTCTTTTTCCTGATTATTTCACTAAAAATGCAAAATAATCCATCGAATTTTCTTTTTTCTTATATTAATAATGTACCTTTGCTGCCGTTTTCGGGGCATGGCCTGCCAAGACTATCCCCGATTTGACGATTTTTTAGATGTTATCAAAACAATAAAGTTTTATTTTTTTAGATGAATGTAATTACGAAAACAGTTCAATTGCCAGATGGCAGAACCATCTCAATTGAGACCGGAAAAGTTGCAAAACAGGCCGACGGCTCAGCGGTAATCCGCTTGGGCAACACCGTGCTTTTGGCAACTGTTTGTGCAGCAAAGGAAGCAGTTCCGGGTACAGATTTCATGCCTTTGCAGGTAGATTATCGCGAGCAGTACAGTGCCGCAGGCCGTTTCCCGGGAGGATTCACCAAGCGCGAAGGCAAAGCCAGTGATGACGAGATTCTCACATCACGCCTTGTGGACCGTGCTCTTCGTCCACTTTTCCCAGCAGATTATCATTGTGAGGTTTATGTGCAGGTGATGCTTCTCTCCGCCGACGGCGTTGACCAGCCCGACGCACTGGCAGGTTTTGCTGCCTCTGCAGCCATGGCCTGCTCCGACATACCTTTCGACTATACGATTTCAGAGGTTCGTGTAGCTCGCGTAAACGGCGAGTATGTAGTAAACCCGACCTTCCAACAGATGGCTGATGCCGACATGGATCTCATGGTAGGAGCCACAAAGGACAACATCATGATGGTGGAAGGCGAGATGAAAGAGGTTTCCGAGCAAGACTTGATTCAGGCTCTGAAGGTAGCCCACGAGGCCATCAAGCCGATGTGCGAGCTTCAGGACGAGCTCGCCAAGGAACTGGGCACCGACAAAAAACGCGAATACGACGACGAGGTGAACGACGAAGACCTGCGCCAGGAGATAAAAGGCCTCTACGAGCAGGTGTACGCCATCAACCGCCAGGCACTCGAAAAGCACGCCCGCCACGATGCTTTCGACAAGATCATTGCGGACTTCCTGGAGAAGTATGATGCCGCCCATGCCGACCTTTCGGAAGAAGAACTCGGGGAAAAGCATGCTGAGGCTACCCGTTACTACGATGATGTGATGCGCGATGCCATGCGCCGCTGCATCCTCGACGAGGGCATCCGCCTCGACGGTCGTGCCACACCCGACATCCGTCCGATATGGTGCGAGGCCTCACCGTTGCCCATGCCTCACGGAAGTGCCATTTTCCAGCGTGGCGAAACCATGTCGCTCGCTACCTGTACTCTCGGCACCAAGCTCGACGAAAAGCTGGTAGACGGCGTGCTGAACCGTGGCTATCAGCGCTTCCTTCTTCACTATAACTTCCCTCCTTTCTCAACTGGAGAAGCCAAGGCACAGCGTGGCGTCGGCCGTCGCGAGATCGGGCACGGGCACTTGGCATGGCGCGGACTCAAGGATCAGATTCCTGCCGACTTCCCTTACACCATCCGTCTGGTAAGCCAGATACTGGAGTCTAACGGATCTTCGTCCATGGCCACCGTCTGTGCCGGCACGCTGGCATTGATGGACGCAGGCGTTCCGATGAAGAAGCCGGTTGCCGGCATCGCCATGGGACTTATCAAGAATCCGGGCGAGGAGAAGTATGCCATCCTGAGCGACATCCTTGGCGACGAGGATCACTTGGGCGACATGGACTTCAAGACGACAGGTACGAAGGACGGACTCACCGCTACCCAAATGGATATCAAGTGCGACGGCCTCTCTTTCGAGATTCTCGAAAAGGCTCTCATGCAGGCCAAGGCCGGTCGTGAGCACATCATGGGTGAGATGATGAAGACGCTCTCCGAGCCCCGTGCGGAATTGAAACCTCAGGTTCCCCGCATCGTTGCCATCGAGATTCCGAAAGAGTTTATCGGAGCGGTGATAGGCCCCGGCGGTAAGATTATCCAGCAGATGCAGGAGGACACAGGCTCCACCATCACCATCGACGAGATCGACGGCGTGGGCAAGGTGCAGGTTTCAGCTCCTAACAAGGAGAGCATCGAAGCCGCCCTGGCCAAGATCAAGGCCATCGTAGCCATGCCGGAAGTGGGCGAGGTGTATGAAGGAACAGTCAAGAGCATCATGCCTTACGGCTGCTTCGTAGAGATCCTGCCGGGTAAGGAAGGCCTTCTCCATATCAGCGAAATCGACTGGAAGCGCCTCGAAACAGTAGAAGAAGCCGGCATAAAGGAAGGCGACAAGATTCAGGTTAAGCTCCTTGAGATCGACCCGAAGACAGGCAAGTATAAGCTTTCTCACCGTGTTTTGGTAGAGAAACCTGAAGGTTATGTAGAGCGTGAGCGCCGTCCGCGCCGTGATAACAATGGCGACCGTCGTAACGGCGGCCACCGTCCGAACAACGGCGAGCATCGCAACGGCAACAACAATAACCGTCACGCCCGTCGCTTCAACAACAATGCCGAAGAGGACGAATCCCCCTCGGAAGAGGAAAATGAAACTCGGGATTTCAGCGATATCCTCGATCATGAGAACGATTGATCGCATAGCGTTATAACAAAAATCCCCGCACTCAAAATTGAGTGCGGGGATTTTTATCGTCTGAAACTTAAAACAGGACATCAAATCCTGAACTCCACGGCGAAAGTCTGGTTCTTCATCCCCTGAGGGAGCGTAATGGTTACCTTACCGCCGGCCTTTCGGGTTTTCAAAGACTGTCCCGTACCCAGAAGCCTGACGCTGCCCTTTGGCAGATTTCCTGTCCATGAAATCGTTGTGGGAAGTGTCTCCCCATCCTTCACGGTATAGATAGCATAGAGCCTCCGACCATCCTTGTCGGCCGTGAACCACACATTCCCGTCGTGATAATTCGTAGTGACAGTAGTGCCGTAGATGGCCTTTCCATTCACACGCAGCCATTCCCCAATCTTCTCGAGACGCTTTACGGCCTCAGGTTCTATCAACCCTTCGGGGGTCGGTCCGACACCTAAAACGAGGTTTCCTCCTTTTGCCACAATCTCAACAAGTATGTTAATCACCTTGTCGGCGCTCTTCCAGGTCGGACGGGGAACCCATCCCCAGTCGTTCGTCAGCGTGATACAGCTCTCCCAAGGGTAGTTAAGTTGGGTCTCGGGAATGGTGCGCTCAGGGGTCTGATAGTTCTCATAAGGTCCATGAATAGTACGGTCTACCATGATAAGACCTGGCTGATGGGCGCGCGCCATCTTGGCTATCCGGTCCATGTCAAGGGTCTGCTTCCTGTAAGGATTCACCCATCCGCCGTCAAGCCAGAGGATATCCACCGGACCATAGTTGGTCAACAATTCCTCCATCTGGTTATAGACAAACTTCTGGAAAGCGGCCCATTTCCAAGGCCACCTGCCTATATCGTAGTTCACATTGCGGCCGTTCTTGACGGGATAGACATCCCACCAGAAATCCTGCGAATGCCAGTCGGGCTTGGAAAAGTATTCCCCTATCATGAAGTTCCTGTCCCGGAAAGCCTGAAGCACATACTTCAGCACATCACGCTTAGGGTTGTCCTTGAAAGCATGGTGGGCTATGGAATAGTCGGTATACTTGGAATCGTACATGCAGAAGCCGTCATGGTGCTTGGTCGTAAAGATCATGTACTTCATACCAGCCTTCTGAAAGACGCCTGCCCACTGGCCGGGGTCGAACTTTGTGGGATTAAACTTATCGGCAAGACCCCAATACCAGTCCTTGTATTGCTGATAGGTCATGGTTGTATCGCGGGTTATCCAGTCCTCGTCGCATATCGACCACGACTCCACGATGCCGGGAACAGAGTAAATGCCCCAATGCATGAGCACGCCGAATTTCAGGTCCTGCCAGTCCTTAAGCTTGCCTACGACTTGAGGATCAGTCGGCCACTCATAGGTTTCAGACCGCTCGTGAATCTCTCCCTGCGCACTTACATTCAGCACAAAGCCGATGAGAGCCAGGAAAACAATAGCCATTCTTTTCATAAACATCAAGTTAGATTTTTGGGTAAAGATACAAAAATTATTTTGAGATATAGTAT
>CAUULA010000063.1:0-16066 GCA_963545855.1 uncultured Prevotella sp. | reverse complement strand
AAACTGTATAAAACTATTTCTTATTGTAGTCTGACACAGTTTAATTTACACTCTCTATTGTGTTATCTTTGCAATAAATAAAGTGGTTCTTTGAAATGGCAAAATAAGGTGAAGTATAGAAGCTTGCTGGTTTCCATATCGTTACCTACCTTCATCGATAAGTAATTTAATCTATTGATTATTTTGTGTTTATAAAATTCTCTATGCCTTAAGCTGTGAAAAGTGATGTGCTTATGAATCCTTGCCTTCATAACCCATCGCCCAACATGTTTTGTGAGAATACTTTCTGTCAGCATAGGAAATACCTTCCCCTCGGGCAGGGGATTTCCTAACACCCTGATAGCGGCAAGAGATAACGGTAACTGTATCTGAACACCTGTTTTCTTGATGCAGATTCGAAGATATGCCTTTCTGCCACGAGCCTGATGGATATTGTCCCATCGTAGTGCAAGTATGTCGCTTCTCCTCAGTCCAGTATAGATGGAAAACATACCTGCCTTATATACTTCCGGATTCTCTTCATATGGTGTGCTTGCCAGTTGCTTTATCTCTGCTTTTGACAAGTATTCCTTATGGATGTCGTGATCCCAGGCTATTTTCTCCACCATGGATGCGTAGTCCTCAGACAGAATGTTATCCTTGTAGGCAAGATGCACGACACTTAGGAATGCATTGAAGTATGCACTTGCAGAGTTCCTGGACAATTTGCTTTTTGTGTGCTGCAGTCCCTTTGCACGGAGCAGGTACAGACGGAAACGTTCACATAAACTGGCATTGATATCCTTGAATCTGCATCGTCCCTTACAAAACTTTTCAAAATGCAATCGGCTACTGAGGTATTTAGCTCCGTGGTAGTCTCCGTTCTGCCTGAAGTAATCCAGAAAGTCCTCGTCAAGCCTGGCCTTTGCCAAGAAGCTGTAGTCGTGACGGACTAACTGGAGGTATCTTTCACAACGTATTGTTTCGGCAACTTCTTCAATGGCTTTGTTCTGCTCTTCTTGTTGAAGTGTCCCGGGATTGGTGTAGATTTCAAGATTCAGACATTCATATCTTACAGCCTTCCCCTTGACGTCGTGAATGGCAGGATTGAACTCCAGATAGACGGACTTCATGGAACCATGTGCTATGTTCCTGTACTTTAGGATTACTCTTGACATAATCCACCTCCTTTCTTCACGACTGACATGATATCAGCCTTATTATACACCAAACTCTTATTCAATCTCTTTACGCGTACTCTATGCAAAGCTACGAGAGCGTAGATAACAGATGGGGCTAAATCGAAAAAGGCAGAGGCTTCTTCAAGTGCCAACCAACGCTTCAAGGCTATGGATTCGTGCTTCTCACAAGCCGACTTGCAGAAACGGCGATAGACACCAACATAGTATGAAGGAATCTCATTTCTTGTGGCAAACTTCAGTACCCAACATCTGCTCATGCCCGTGTAGCGAATCAGCTCTTTGAGTGAGTAGCTGGCATAGCCAACAAGGGAGTGTGGAGTGACAGGAAGCGCAGAGTACCACTTTACAAAGTTCTTCCAAACAATCTCGTAATTGCCCTCCTTGTTTCTCCTGGCGATGATGATGCCGTTTGCAATGAGTCGATTGATGTACTGACGGCTGAATCCTGAAAGAATAGCCGCTTTTCCTACGGAAAGCCTGTCATGAGAAACCCTCGCTTTCCATTCTACGTCCAAACTATCGTATGGATCGTAGTAGTGTTTCTTGTTGTTGTATTCCATATTATCAAACCTGCTTTAGTGCAGGCATGATAATAAACGAAATTTTGATGGAAAGTGAAAAATCAAAAATCTGCAAAAATGTAGTGACAACAACCCTCAAAATGAGTATCGGATATTTGCAGATTTTTGACTACATTTTCCACCGTAGAATGTGATGATTTTATTTGTAGATTTTTGCATATAGTTGTAAATGAACGACTTACACAAAACCTGTAAACTTGTTAAAATGCTTTAATAACAACTTATAACTAATTATATATCAATTGGTTATGGGCTATTTACCGATGCAGAAATGTTTGAATATATTGCCTAAAACTTCATTAGGTGTAATTGGTGTACCAGTGATTTCTGCGAGTTGATCAAGGCAAATGCGAAGATCTTCTGAAACGAGGTCTCCGCTAAGTCCCATTTGCATGGATTCGGTAACTCTCATAATACTCTCACGGGCTTTAGTCAAAGCTTCGTAATGTCGGATATTGGTAACAATGACACTGTTCTCATTAATTTCCGGAATGTTGGCACTATTGATTAATGCCGCTTCTAAGTCGTCAATGCCTTTGCCATATTTTGCGCTAATCTCAACGAGTGGTCTGTATTCTATGGGCGCTATGTGTTTCTGTTCTAAGTCTATTTTGTTGCGTACAAGGATAAGTTTTTTGTCTCTGCATTTCTCCTGCATCCTGTTAACTTCCGTATTCGTTACGCTCCTGTCAATAATCCATAAAACTATTATGGCCTCATCCAGTTTTTGATAAGTCCGTTTAATACCGAGTTGTTCAACTTTATCTTGGGTATTGCGTATACCAGCTGTGTCAATAAAGCGGAAAGTTATCCCGTCTATTTCAGTAGTGTCCTCAATAACATCACGCGTTGTTCCATGGATATCGCTTACAATGGCTTTTTCTTCGTGAAGTAATTTGTTTAGCAATGTACTTTTGCCTACATTTGTTTTCCCGATAATAGCGACGGGGATGCCGTTTTTTAGGGCATTCCCAGTCTCGAAGGAATGAATCAGGGTATTGATGTGCTTTAGAATCTTGTCTGTTAGCCCCAGTAACTTTGTGCGGTCGGCAAATTCCAGTTCCTCATGATCACTGAAATCGAGTTCTAATTCTAAGAGTGAAGTTATCTTTAATAGCTGTTCGCGAAGCTGGCCAAGTTCGTTACTGAAGTGTCCACGAAGCTGGCTAAGTGCTAATTTGTGTGAGGCACGATTGCTTGAAGACACTAAGTCTGCCACAGCTTCTGCCTGGCTTAAATCCATTTTATTATTTAGATAGGCGCGCTGTGTATATTCTCCCGGCATTGCTTGCCGGCATCCGGCATCAATAAGAGCTTGAAGTGCTTTCCGCATAATATATCGGGAGCCGTGGCAGCTGATTTCCGTTGCGTCTTCCCCTGTGTAGGAATGAGGGGAGCGATAGATGCTAACCATAACATCATCCAGCAATTCGCCTTGTGGTGTATGCAAGTTCCCATAATGGAGACTATTGGCCTTTGCGCAGGTCAGGTCTTTGCTGAAGAGTTTGGTAGTAATGGCAATTGCATCAGGCCCAGAGACCCGAATAATGCCAATGGCGCCACCTGAAGGTGTCGCCATTGCCGCAATCGTATCTTGGGGATTTAGTATCATTGAATATCTTTAAATTCTTTCGAGGACTAATTTGATTAGTCCGTCAATGCTGTTTTTATAGCCTGTATTTGCTTCAAGAACACGGCGATTGGCAATTACCATACAGCATGTCATCGCTTTGTGTCCCATCAACTTGGCAAGGCCTGCAAGCGCACTGCTTTCCATCTCAAAGTTTGTGATTCGCAAACCTTTATATTCAAAGTTCTCTATTTTCTCATTCAGGCTTGGATCTGCTAAAGGAACGCGGAGTACACGCCCTTGTGGACCATAGAATCCACCGCATGCAATCGTAACACCATGTACCATATCCTCGCCTGCAATATGCTCGATGAGTTCCTTGTCCGCATCTACGACATACGGATTCCCAAGTTGCTGATTCCATTTAACTTGACTTCTGAATTCATGTTCGAAATCTAAATCGCAGATTTCATTGCGATTAGCATAAAAGTTAATGAGACCGTCAAAACCTATACTCTTTATGCTGGCAATATATGTGCCAACAGGAGTGTCTGGTTGTAAGCCGCCGCAGGTTCCTATACGACAAACAGAAAGTGTGCGATGTTCGGCTTTTTCCATGCGGGTCTTAAAATCAATATTGGCAAGGGCGTCTAACTCGTTCATTACAATATCAATATTGTCGCACCCTATACCTGTGCTTTGCGCCGTGATGCGCTTGCCTCTATATATGCCGGTAATAGAATGGAACTCACGACTCTGAACATCATCCTCAACACTTTCAAAATGGGAGGCAACCAGAGAGACTCTGTCAGGATCTCCGACTAAAATTACCTTGTCTGCCAGCTGTTCTGGTTTTAAATGAAGATGAAAACAACTTCCGTCCTCATTAATAATCAGCTCTGATGGGGCAAAATATTTGTTCATATAGTATCTGGTTTTAGTTATTTTAGTATATTAATTTCATTGTTTCGAATACTCTTTTCTTTTTGATGGAGGGATAGCCTTTGCTGTTCCACATTCTCTTCTGTGCGGATAATCTCTTGTTGAAGGCGCTGCTGCATAGATTTATTGCCTTTAGCATATGATTCCCGCAGCTTGTGGAGCTTTTCTTCCTCACTTGCCAGCAGGATCTTCTGACCTTTCCACTCAAGGAATAGTTGCCGATTATTTGAAGACTTGAAATCATGGATGTCGTGATAGACCGTATCATCGTTTATGGCGAAGGCAATTGCGTTTGTATTGTATTTTTTCTCTTCTCGCGCCTTCATGCTCTCAAGTCTTACAATGGCCGTCTTGCGATTGCCAAACTGCCAGGTTTCATCAATGGCATTCAGGTTCGCATATTTGGAAAGCTCTTCATTACTGATGTCTTCTCCCTCAAAACTTTGCCGTGGAGTTGTGGGGACAAAAGTATATATGCAGACCTTTCCATCGGGCTGGAAACGATCACTGACAAGCCATCCGATCGTGTCAATTTCATCGATGGCGAGCAGATAGTCGTTGGCACGCGAATTAAAAGGGAGTCCATAATTCTGTGGCACATAGAATTGACCAGACTGGCTGTCGAACATGGTGGTAAATATATCGTATCCCCCCAAGCTATGTTTCCCTTTAGCTGCGAAAAACAGAGTAATGCCATCTGACATCAGGAATGGGAAATTCTGCTCGCTATATTCGTCTCCAATACCATCAAGCATTGTCCCCTTTTCCCAGTCTTCACCTAATTTGTCTGCAGAATAGAGATGGCGGGCGGAATCACTCTCTGCAGAATAGTAGGTGCGATTCCCAAACTCATTCATATAGCCATTGACGCCGTCTTTGGTTGCATAAAGATAGCCGGATTCATGGTTAAGGGGGATTCTTGCCAGGAAGGAATCTTTGTCGACGACAAGACTGTCAATGAACATGACCTTTGCGGTTGATCGTAGCATTGATTTAAATAGCTTATCCTGAGGGGTCTCTTGGGTCACGATCGGTTTAGTCGTTCCCCTTGTTTTTCTCTTTTGCGCTGATGCATTGATTAGAGAAAACACAATTAATAGTAAAACAATGTTCACTTTTTTCATATCTGCAAAGATAGTAATAAAAACTTAATATCACAAAACCTGGGATACGAAAAGTTTATTTCATAAAAACCTCAATATATTGTGCGGCATACAATCCATTCATGATCGTATGAGCTTCTTAGCCATGTTGGTTGCTGCACGACGCCCATCTCCCATGGCGAGGATTACTGTCGCGCCACCGCGAACAATGTCCCCTCCGGCAAAGATATTGGCTTGCGAACTTTGCATCTCGTCATTGACAACAATGGTATTCTTTCGCCCAAGTTCCAGTCCTGGAATTGATTTTGGAACCAGTGGATTGGGGCTGACTCCAACAGCAACGATCACTTGGTCGCAATCCACAGTAAGCGTCTTCCCGGTAACCTCTGGCCTGCGGCGCCCGCTTGCATCAGGCTCGCCAAGCTCCATTATATCAAGTACTGCTGCCGCAACCCTGCCGTCTTTGTCGGATATATATTCCTTAGGATTGTGCAAGGTTAGGAACTTGATGCCTTCTTCCTTTGCATGCTTGACTTCCTCCAGACGGGCAGGCATCTCCACCTCGGACCGACGATAGACCAGCGTAACATCAGCGCCGAGACGCTTGGCCGTGCGACAAGAGTCCATGGCTGTGTTGCCCCCACCTACAACTAAGACTTTCTTTCCCAGTATGATGGGGGTATCGGTATTAGGATTTGCCGCATCCATGAGGTTCACACGAGTGAGATACTCATTGGAGCTCATGATGTTGATGAGGTTCTCGCCAGGAATATTCATGAAGTTTGGGAGTCCGGCTCCTGAGCCCACAAAGATGCCCCTAAACCCTTTTTGCCCAAGTTCATCAATGGTAATGGTCTTTCCAACTATGCAATCCGTCTGGAAATGAACTCCCATTTTCTTCAGATTTTCTATCTCAACATCAACGATACGGTTAGGAAGGCGGAATTCAGGAATGCCATATTTCAAGACGCCACCGATTTCATGCAAAGCTTCAAAAACATAGACGCTAAACCCTCTTCTGGCCATATCGCCGGCAAAACTCAGTCCTGCCGGGCCTGATCCTATAGTGGCAACCTTAATGCCATTGGCCGGTTCCATCTCTGGCAACGAAATGTTTCCACTTTCGCGCTCATAGTCAGCGGCAAATCTTTCGAGGTGTCCAATAGCAACCGCAGGTCCATTCATTTTGAGATGAATACACTGGCTCTCGCATTGTTTTTCCTGCGGACATACACGGCCGCATACAGCGGGAAGGGCAGAGGTGTTCTTCAAGACCTTGGCAGCAGCCAGATACTCCCCACGCTCAATATTCTTGATGAACGAAGGAATATTAATGTTCACGGGGCAGCCTTCTACACAGGTTGGTTTCGCACAGTCAAGACAGCGCTTCGCTTCCCTGACAGCCATTTCCTCTGTAAGTCCCTTGTTCACTTCTTCGAGCCGTGTGGTTGCTCGATACACTGGATCCAGTTCGGGCATCTTAACGCGTTCGATAGTCATTCGCTCCTTTGGTTTCATGGAAATTCGCAAATCCTTACGCCACTGGGCGTTACGATCCGTTAATAGCCCTATGGAATCAGCAGCCTTAATCTTTTCTTCGGTATTATTTTGAGGTTCCGGGATTTCCTGGCTAATCTTCTCTATGTGCTCCGCATAGTGTTCCATTTCATTGCGCTCTACGCTTTTGAATGTACTCATGCGTTGGAACATTTCGTCCCAGTCAACTAAGTCCCCGTCAAATTCCGGACCGTCAATACAAACGAACTTGGTCTTTCCGCCGATGGTAAGCCTGCATGCACCACACATGCCAGTACCGTCTACCATGATGGTATTTAAGGATACATCATTGGGAATATTGTATTTCTTGGCAAGCAAGGAGCAGAATTTCATCATGATAGGAGGCCCGATAGCAAGTACCTTGTCTATATGTTCCCGATTGATTACTTTTTCCATACCTGCCGTAACGACTCCTTTTTCTCCCCACGAGCCGTCGTCAGTCATTATGACTACCTCATCAGAATACTTCCTTACATCGTCTGCCATGATGACAAGTTCTTTCGTGCGACCTGCAAGAACGGAAATGATACGGTTGCCAGCCTGTTTCAAAGCCGTTAGAATGGGGAGGATTGCGGCAATTCCAATGCCGCCGCCTGCGCATAGGACCGTTCCGTAGTTCTCTATTTTTGAGGGATTGCCGAGAGGCCCCACAATATCTTTTACCTCATCGCCGACATTCAGACTGCAGAATTTGGTAGAAGAAAGTCCTACTTCTTGAATTACCAGGGTAAGTGTACCTTTCTCCACATCAGATTTAGCAATAGTATAGGGCACTCGTTCACTGTTGCTGTCAACACGGACGATAATGAAGTTGCCAGGCTTACAACTCTTGGCTATCAGCGGTGCCTCGACCTCAATGTTGAAGACTTTCTCCGAGTATTGCTTTTTAGAAACGATTCTATACATAATATGAAGATTGCTGTCCTTGTATAAGTATAATAAGCTCTCTTCGCCCATATAAAGGGTTAAGGGAGCTTATTGTAAGAGTCAAAAATTCTTATCGTCAAGAATCTCAAAGCCACAATATGGAATGAGCACCTTGGGCACGCGGATTCCTTCCTCGGTCTGGTTGTTTTCGATAATGGTCGCGACAATACGGGGAAGCGCCAGTGCCGATCCGTTCAAGGTGTGGCAGAGTTCTATCTTCTTGTCTTCCGTGTGGCGGTAGCGACAATGCAGCCGATTGGCCTGATAGCTCTCGAAGTTGCTTACCGAGGAGACTTCTAACCAGCGTTTCTGTGCGGCGCTATAGGTTTCGAAATCATAGCAGATTGCCGAAGTGAAACTCATGTCTCCACCGCAGAGTTTCAGAATGTGATAGGGCAATTCAAGTTTCTGGAGCAACCCCTCCACATGTACGAGCATTTCCCGGAGACTCTCATAAGAGTGTTCTGGCTTGTCGATGCGTACGATTTCAACTTTATCGAACTGATGCAGACGGTTCAGGCCTCTTACATCCTTGCCATAGCTGCCGGCCTCGCGGCGGAAACATGATGAATAGGCACAACGCTTGACGGGCAGTTCCTTTTCGTCAAGGATTACATCACGGAAGATATTTGTAACAGGAACTTCTGCCGTCGGGATGAGGTAGAGGTCGTCAAGGTTAGCGTGATACATCTGCCCCTCCTTGTCCGGAAGCTGCCCTGTGCCCAGCCCTGAAGCCTGATTTACCACATAGGGGGGCTGAATCTCAAGATATCCGGACTTGCGGGCTTCCTCCAAGAAGAAAGCTTCTAAGGCGCGCTGAAAGCGGGCCATCTTGCCGATATAGATGGGAAATCCCGCGCCTGTGATTTTAACGCCAAGGTCGAAGTCTACCAGATTATATTTTTTCAGGAGATCCCAGTGGCAGAGAGGGTCTGTCCCAAGATCGGGAATCACGCCTCCTTCTTTTACAACCACATTCTCTGCCGCGTCTTTACCCTCCGGAACATCTTCATTAGCAATGTTCGGGATGGTAAGCAACACTTCTGTCATGTCCTTCTGTGCCTTCTCCATGATTTCCTGAAGTGCCTTGTCGGCAGACTTTAGTTCTGCTACCTGATTCTTTATCTCGTCAGCTTCATCTCTTTTGCCATCCTTCATCAAACTGCCGATTTGCCGTGAGAGATGATTCTGCTGTTGCTTGTTGGCATCCAGTTTCTGTTGTGTCAGGCGGCGGAGTTTGTCATATTCCAGAACTTTTTCTACGGCATCACGGGCATTATCGAAGTGCTTCTTTTCAAGGCCTTTGATAACGCGTTCAGTTTCCTCACTGATGAGTTTCAATGTAAGCATATCGCTATATTTTATAAGATTCTTTTTATCCTTGCAAAGATACAAAATATATTTCAAACGAAATAACAAATGGTGTTTAAAACCGAGGTAAATGTTTTTTTGTTTATTCTAAGCTTCTCGAAGAATGTCCATCAATGAAGGATGCCAATCTTCATTCACGAAGATTGGCATCCTATTTGTTTGTTTGGAATAAGTTTTGTTTGTTGTGTTAAGCTTCAGCCTTCTTGGTTTTCTCTGCGTAAGCTTCTGGTGAGAGAACTGAAACCGTGCTCTTGGCTCTGCGACCTTTGTGGAAGTAAACCACGCCATCGGTAAGAGCGTAGAGAGTATCATCTTTTCCTTGAGCTACATTCTCACCGGGGAAGTGCTTGTTGCCGCGCTGGCGAACGATAATGTTGCCTGCTATAATCTTCTGTCCCCCATAAATCTTAACGCCTAATCTCTGAGAAGCTGACTCGCGTCCGTTCTTAGAACTACCTACACCTTTCTTATGTGCCATTTCTAATCCTCCTTGATTTAAGCGATTACTTGTTTAACCTCAACTTCAGTGAACTGAGCGCGATGGCCATTCTTCTTGCGATAGTCCTTGCGACGCTTCATCTTGAAAACGATCACCTTGTCTCCTTTGACAAGAGGGTTCACTACTTCTACTACAACTTTTGCGCCTTCCACTGTAGGGGCGCCTACTTTGACAGTCTCCTCATTGTCCAAGAGGAGCACTTTGTCAAACTCAACAGTCTTACCAGCCTCAACATCTTTAATGTGATGCACGAAGAGCTTCTTGCCTTCCTCGACCTTGAACTGCTGACCGTTAATTTCTACAATTGCGTACATTTTAATTTGATAAACGGTTTCTTCCGCAAGGCGTCCGACCTTATGCCGGCACTTGTTTGAGCCCATACGGACTAAATCGGGTACAAAATTAATAAGAAAAGTTGAAAGTAGGGTGTAACGGGTACGCAGAAGTCTTAATTTTAAGAGAGATTAACATATCGAATCCGTTTCTGATTTGGGATGATTCCAGAACTTTGGGGAGTCGGGCAGTCGCCTCAAAGACACTTAAAAGCCCGACAGTATCGGCGAAATCGCACCGCAAAATCGGCGATTTCGTCTCACTATATCGCCGATTCTGTCCAGGGAAATGTGATATGTGGCAAATTCTTTGGCCGAAGTGCTGCAAGGAGGTAGCTGATGGGGCTGGAACAGAACGGGAACAACCCCTCCTGCGACTCGGGAAAATATGGGGAAACAAAAAAGCGATGAACTTCACAGTCAATCGCTCCACATTCAATAGGTATTAGCTTTCTTTAAGGTAAAAAGATTGTTTTCAGGATAACGAGAACAAAAGTAATATGTTTTTCTGGAATTTCCAAATTTTTAAAGAAACTTTTTTGAAAATTCAGATTGTGCGCCCGCACAGCCTCTTTTTGCTGGTGTAATTCTTCATGCAAATTATAATAATCGTTATTTTTTTTGTATTTTTGTCGCTATATACATATATGGATATGATGGAAAAGCTATTTAAAATTGGAATACTTGGCATTTGCCTTACTGTTCCGGGACTTCCAGCCTCGTCGCAGGTGCGATATGATGTGAGTCTTGATAACTGGGAGTTCTCGCGCGACAGCCTGCGTTGGGAGCCGGTAAAAGTGCCTCATGACTGGGCCATCAGTGGCCCGTTTGACAAGAAATGGGATCTGCAGAAGGTGGCGATTGTTCAGAACGGCGAGACTCAGGCTACCGAGAAAACAGGCCGCTCGGGAGCTCTTCCCTGGATTGGTGAAGGCTGGTACAGGACTTCAGTCGTTATTCCTCCGGCCGACGACGGCATCTATGATTTCAGGTCGCATGCGGAACTTTGGTTCGACGGTGCCATGTCGGAGCCCGTGGTCTATGTAAATGGCAGTCGTGCAGGATATTGGCCTTATGGATACAATGCTTTTCGGGTGGACATTTCACCTTATTTAAATAATAGGGGAGAAAAAAACGAAGTGCTCGTGCATTTGAGAAATATGGAGGAAAGCAGCCGCTGGTATCCCGGGGGCGGGCTGTATCGCCCCGTGCGACTGGTCTCTTCGAGTGATTGTCGCCTGGATGACTGGTCTGTCTATTTCCGTACCGTAAGCCGGAATGCCGACGAGGCGGTCGTGGGCATAGACATACAGGCCGTAAATGCCCTGCAGTTTGAAGATATGCCTGCGTTTGTCAGGTTCATGCTTTTAGACGAGAAGGGAACGGAGGTGGCTTCTCAAGATGTGCCGTTGGACAAGCAAGACAAGGCCTGCACGCAGATAAAGATGTCAAACCCACGGTTGTGGTCTCCGGAAACACCCTATCTGTATACGCTCGTTTGCCAGCTATATTGTGATAACACCCTGTTTGACGAGCTGGCGAAGAAGGTGGGGGTGCGTGTCGTGAAGATTGACAAGGAGCGGGGATTTCAATTAAACGGTGAGTCGAGAAAGCTTCGGGGAGTTTGCCTTCATCATGATTTGGGGCCTTTGGGGGCAGCGGTCAACAAGGATGCGCTCATTCGCCAGGTAAAGATTCTGAAGGAGATGGGGTGCGATGCCATACGAACCGCGCACAACATGCCCTCTACGATGCAGATGGAAGTCTACGACTCATTGGGCATGATGGTCATGGCCGAGAGCTTCGACATGTGGATCTATCCGAAATGCAAGAACGGATATGCACGCTTTTTCAGGGAATGGGCTGACAAAGACATCACCAATCTCGTCTTGAATCATCGCAACCATGCCTCCCTGATTATGTATAGCATCGGAAACGAGATACCGGAACAATGGAGTGAAGAGGGTGTGGAGCATGCCCGCCACCTGCAGGAACTTTGCCACAGGCTGGATTCCGCGCACATGGTAACACAGGGAATAGACCAAGTGGACAACGCCCTGAAATCGGGATTCGCGCAGGTGATGGATGTGCCCGGGTTCAACTATCGGGTGCACAGATACACCAAGGGGCACGACGAGCTTCCTCAGGGATTCCTCCTTGGCTCCGAAACCGCCTCTACTATCAGCAGCCGCGGGGTATACAGGTTTCCCGTTGTGGTAAACAATGATATTACTTATCCCGACGGACAGGTAAACGGCTATGACAATCAGTATTGCCCGTGGAGCAATTTACCGGAAACCGACTTCATGGTGCAGGACGATTATCCGTGGACGATAGGGCAATTCGTGTGGACGGGATTCGACTATCTGGGAGAGCCTACTCCCTACGACGAGTACTGGCCGTCGCGTTCCAGCTATTTCGGAATCTGCGATTTGGCAGGGATTCCCAAGGACAGGTATTACCTCTACCGCTCACAATGGAACAAGAAGAGCCACACCGTTCATCTGCTTCCTCATTGGACATGGCCGGGACGGGAAGGAGAGGTTACGCCGGTGTATTGCTATGCGGACGGAGCAGAGGGAGAATTGTTCATCAACGGCAAGTCGCAGGGGCGCATCAAGAAGGACTTTTCTAAGCACGCATGGGATATCCAGCCCGACAGCGTGAATCTCTGCCCCCTGCTGGACAGATATCGCCTGCGTTGGAATCATGTGCGCTATGAGCCCGGCGAGTTGCGTGTCGTGGCCTACGACTCAAAGGGGAACAAGATAGGCGAGGATGTGCGCCGCACCGCCGGAGCCGTCGCAGGGTATCGCATCGATGCCTCGCAGGAACTTTCCTCCTATGACGGTAGCGACTTGCTGTATCTTACGGTGAGTGCCGTAGACGCGAATGGCATTGAAGTGCCCGATGCCGACAATGCCCTGAGCTTTCTCGTGAGTGGCAACGCGGAGTTTAAGGCAGTATGCAACGGCGATGCCACGAGTCTGGAATCTTTCACGAAGCCGCGGATGAGACTGTTTAAAGGAAAGCTCGTCATCACATTGAAGAGAAGCAAACCTAACGGACATTATAAGCTGAGGGTAACGGATGGACGAATCAAAACTATATTCAGCGGGAAATGAAGATGCTCAGAGAAGGCGGTAAAGTGGCTTCCTGCCATGTTACAAACAGTGTGTAACAGGATTACCAGCCGCCGGTAACGGTGTTACAAGCTGTTTGTAATGCCGCTACCGATGGCTGGTAATATAGCCGGAAGCATCCTGCCGTTATATTTGTAACGGCTGTTTACTTGAATGTAAGCTCTTCCTTGTTAGGATTCTTGCCGATGGAAATCGTGTCTCCGGGCTTGAGCTCGCCCGAGAGGATGAGTTCCGAAAGGCCGTCTTCGATATAGTTTTGGATGGCCCTCTTTAAGGGGCGGGCTCCAAACTGCACATCATAGCCCTTTGAAGCCACGAATTCCTTAGCCTTGTCGGTAATCTGAAGGTGATACCCCATTTCCTCAACTCGTTTGAAAAGATTTCTCAAGTCGATGTCTATGATCTGCTTGATGGCGTTGATGTCCAACTGGTCGAAAGTGATGATCTCGTCGAGACGATTGAGAAACTCGGGCGCGAACTGCTTGCTCAGGCTCTTCTGGATCACGGAGCGGGCATATTGCTTGTCCTCCTCGTTGATGCTGAGGCCGGTAGAACCGCTTGCGTTGAATCCGATTCCATGTCCGAACTCCTTCAGCTGACGGGTTCCCGCGTTCGAGGTCATGATGATGACCGTGTTGCGGAAGTCTATCAGACGGCCGTTGCCATCGGTGAGACGGCCCTCGTCGAGCACCTGCAGCAAGAGGTTGAATACATTCCCGTGCGCCTTCTCAATCTCGTCGAGGAGCACGATGGAGTAGGGATGGCGGCGTACTCTTTCCGTAAGCTGTCCGCCCTCTTCATATCCGACATATCCCGGGGGAGCCCCGATAAGTCTTGACACATTGAAACTTTCCGTATATTCGCTCATATCGATGCGGATGAGAGCCTCGGGAGAGCCGAACATGAACTCTGCAAGTTTCTTTGCGAGATAGGTCTTGCCAACTCCGGTGGGGCCCAGGAACATGAAGACGCCGATGGGATGATTCGGTTCTTTCAGTCCCACACGGTTGCGCTGGATGGCCTTGACCATTTTGCTAATGGCCGCGTCTTGGGCTATCACGGCCTTCTTGAGCTCATCGGCCATGCCTTTCAGGCGGATTCCCTCGGCTTGCGCCATTTTCTGGACGGGCACTCCGGTCATCATTGAGACGACATCGGCCACCTCCTTATCCGTGATTTCAACCCGATTGGCCGTTTCTCCGTTTTTCCATTGCTGCTGCAGCTCGGCGAGTTCGGCCTCGGACTCGAGCTGTTTGTCGCGGAAACCGGCAGCCAGCTCGAAGTTCTGATCCTTTACGGCCTGCTGTTTTTTCAGTTTCAGATTCTCTATCAGCTTCTCCTTCTCCGTAATTTCCGGTGGAATAACGGCATTCTGAAGATGTATTCTGGATCCTACCTCGTCCATTGCGTCAATGGCCTTGTCGGGGAAGAAGCGGTCGTTGACATACCGGTCAGTGAGCTTCACGCATGCCTGCAATGCCTCGTCCGTATAGCTCACATGATGATGGCTCTCGTATCTGTCCTTGATGTTGCGGAGTATTTGCAAGGTCTCATCGGCCGTCGTGGGCTCTACGAGCACTTTTTGGAAGCGCCTTTCCAAGGCTCCGTCTTTCTCGATGGAATTACGGTATTCGTCTAAAGTGGTCGCGCCAATACACTGGATGGTTCCTCGTGCCAACGCCGGCTTCATGATATTTGCCGCATCCATGCTCCCGGGCGTGCTGCCCGCGCCGATCAAGGTATGTATCTCGTCGATGAAGATGATGATGTCGGGGTTCTGTTCCAACTCCTTGAGCAGGGCACGGATGCGCTCCTCGAACTGGCCGCGATACTTGGTTCCCGCGACGATGGCTGTCATGTCGAGGCTGACCAACCGCTTGTTGAACAAAGCGGGAGATGTCTTCTTCTTGGCAATAAGCTGGGCGAGTCCTTCAACAATGGCGCTCTTGCCGACTCCGGGTTCACCGATGAGAATCGGATTGTTCTTTTTCCGGCGGCCGATAATCTCGATGACCCGCTGAATTTCTTTCTCTCGACCCACCACGGGGTCGAGCTTGTCCTGCTCGGCAGCCAGCGTGAGATCGGTAGAGAAGTTATCCAATACGGGCGTCTTGCCATTTTGTCGGCTTGTTTGTGTGACAGTTTGTCGCTGTAGACCTTTGCCGTCGTCAGCACCCCTGTCATCTTCGTCCATCTCATCATCGTCTGGCAAGCCGATTCCGTCATGTATGCTTGTCTGCTTTTGCAGGTAGGCAAGGGTATCCTCGTAATTTATATTATTGAATTCAAGAATTTCCTTTGCTCCGTTATTCACCTGATCATGCAGGATGGCAAGCAGAAGATGGTGGACATCCACCATCTGGGTGTGCTGCACCCGAGCCTCTAAAACAGCCAGCTTGAGAATGTTGCTGGCCTTTTCGTTAAGCACGAGCTCCGCTGTAACAATCGGTTCGTTAAGCTCATCCTCACGCACACGCAGCTCAAGTTCAGTCTTGATCGACTGGATATTTACATTCATGCGAGCGAAGAGATCGGAGACGATTCCCGTTTTTTCTCTCAAAATTCCGAGCAACAGGTGTTCTGGCCCGACTGACCGACTGGCCAACCTTGTCGCCTCTTCACGCGAAAATGCAAGAATCTCGGAAACCTTAGGTGAAAATTGACTAGTCATATCTCTCTTTTATCCTTTCTTTTTCTGATGTCGTTGTTGCAAATATAATTATTTCCTGAATAACATAGGCAAAAGTTGTGCCAAAAATAACTAAAAAGCAAGGACTACCGGAATATCCCGATAGCCCTTGTCTGTGTACACCCTTAGGGATTCGAACCCTAGACCCACTGATTAAGAGTCAGTTGCTCT